>CAOXUF010000131.1:0-1748 GCA_948560485.1 uncultured Eubacterium sp. | reverse complement strand
TTGAGAATGGAATTGCGTTGACCATGAATTATTTAAAAAAAGATTGGATATATGCAGATGAACGATAGAAAACTATTTGATGCCAGGAAAAGATATTTTATTTATGGAGCAGGAGATGTGGCGAGAGAGGTTTTGTTTTGCTTACAAAGTGCTCCAAGAAATCTGAATATAGAAGCATTTATTGTAAGTGAATCCTGTGCAGGTAAGAGCAGAATGGTTGATGGAATTCCGGTTATTTCTTTTGACGATTTTAAATATAGTGATGATACACGGATTATTGTAGCAGTACTGGAAAAATACAGGGATGAAATATGTACAAAATTACATAGTATTGGAATTCAAAATCCAATCCTTATGACATTTGAAAGTGACTTGTGGTGTGAAGAACGTGGTAAAACCTACGCTTTATACCGACAAGAGAGAGAAAAAAAGCCCTATATTTTGTTGCAGGATGGGATATCTCATCATTTATCAGAAGTCAGAAAACGAAAATCATTGCAAATCTATATTGCAAAAAGTCATATGGATAAACCTCTTAAGGAAAACGTCAGAAGTTATCCATGGGAGAAAGATATTCAGGTTGGAGCAGCACTAACAAAGAAAAAAATTGCGGATATTACGGATTTTTCAGGTGATAATATCTCGAAAAAAAACCGGCAATATTGTGAATTAACCGCCCTGTATTGGATTTGGAAGAATGATAAAAATGATTATGCAGGGCTTTGTCATTACAGGAGGCGCTTTGTTCTGACTGAAGAGGAGATTGAACGTTTGGTATCTTCCTGTGTTGATGTTGTGGTTACAAATCCTGTTGTAAATGTGCCAGATGTACTGACTATGTATAGAAAGAATCATAGTTATCACGACTGGGAAATAATGAAGGATGGAATTAGAAGGTTATGCCATGAGTATTTAACATCATTAGCCTATGTAGAAAAATCAAATTATTATATTCCTTATAATATGTTTATTATGCGGAGGGATATATTGAACCATTATTGTGAATGGATCTTTCCAATATTGGAATATTGTGAGGCAATGTGTGAACAAAAAGGAGATGTTTATCAAAACAGGTATATTGGATTTCTTGCGGAACGTCTTATGACCGTTTATTTACATCATCATCGAGAAACATTGCAGGTTATTTTTTCAAAAAAACATTTTTGTGAGTAGGTGGAATAAAATGCGGTATGTAATTTATGGGGCGCAAAGCATAGCTTATGGTGCATATAAGGCGATTAAAGAGTTATTTCCGGAGCAGGAAATTCTGTGTTTTATTGTTTCTGAAATGGGAAGGAATGCCCATACACTAGGTGGAATTCCTGTTATGGAGTTGAATGAATTTTTAAAAAGAACCCCATCGGAAGAAATGAAAAAGATTGAGGTGCTTATAGCTGTTCCGGAAAATGTTATGCCGGATATTGTAACAAATTTGGAACGGAAAGAAATTTGTAACTATGTGTGTTTAGACTCTTTTCGATGGGCGGCGCTTGTGCATAATGCATTTTTGCGAGCAGGAAAATATTTACCGCTTGCTGCTTATGTGGTAGGACACAGCAGAGCCAGGCTTCATGTATTTAAAATGATTCATTTTCGGGATAAGCCGCTTAAAATGAAGTATAGTGACCCGGAATACATACAGACACTGCAAGTTGGAACAGTTGTTACACCAAAAATGGATACGGATTTTCATGATAATAAAGGGGACAATATTTCGGGAAAAAATGGAAATTATTCGGAATTGACGG
>CAOXUF010000130.1 GCA_948560485.1 uncultured Eubacterium sp. | reverse complement strand
AGATCCAGGAACACAATATTCAATTTTTTATTGAAATAATCCCCCATCTTCCCGCCAATCAGATTCGTTGGTAGTGAGAGCATCGGAGCTGACCTGGATTCCGGGAATTTATCACACATTGGCAGCTTCTTTTTCTGCTTCATGCTGCCACTCACCCATTCCTGACAGACTCATTTTTTCCAATATTTTCATTCAAAGATTCGCGTAATATCCTGATACCGGTTGACCACACGATAAATATCTACAAACTCATTTCCAACTTTATATATGATCACATAATCTTCCCATATCGCATATTTATAGTCTGTCCGAAAGCTGACTCTTTTGGAAAGATCCGAACCTATTCCTGGAAACATCTGAAGATTCTCAAACTTACCGTAAATTTCCTTTATGGTCTTTGCAGCATATTCTTCATTATCTTCGGCAATATAATCTCGGATATCCTTCAGATCCTTTGCAACAATCGGATTAATCCGCAGTTTTAACATTTTATTCCCCCACAAGTGCTTTCAATTCATCCAGATCAAGCCAACCTTCACCGTCTTTGACTGTCTCTTCGGCTTCCTGCAGCTTCATCAGAAGCTTTTTCTCTGCACGATCGCTCTCATAGTCTTCAATATCCATGACTACGAAACGACCTCTGCCATTCCTGGTCAAATATACCGGTTCTCCTCTATGACAATTTTTCAGGACTTCATTATAATTTCTCAAATCAGATACTGGTAAAATATTTGCCATATTCTTTTAGCTCCTTCCTTGATTTCATATTATTTCTGCTACTTTTATTATACACAAAAAGTCGTAAAATTCAACGTAAATTTTTACAGCTTTTATTGAATATTTTCAAACACGCTCTAGCCCCACCAGCCCCCCTGTCCTCTCGTAAACCATTGCACGAAACGCGGCAGTCTCATCTCCGTTTTTACAGGAAAACTGAATATCGGTTCCTTTTACCGGACAGAAGCCCGCACGCTCCAGTGCGCAGACCAGGCCGGCATATGCGCTGTCATCCTCGAAGCGCTCTACACTGACCAGATGTCCCTGAGGTTTCACCAGCGCGGCAAGCTCCCTGGCATACTTTCTATGTCGCTTTATCTGTTCCTTTTCGGACTTTTTTAATTCCAAAATCCGTAATTCCAGTTTATTGCTATAGAGTTTCCCAGTATCATCATCCCGAAAATGAAGCGTACGGAAACATCTGTTATCTTCTGGAAAGTGGATGAAATATTAGAATATAAATATACATGTGAAGAAATACTTGATACATTACGGGATATGAATTTTCTCAAAGCTACAGGAGAAGGATATATCCCAGCATATACAAGAACAGAATAAACAGATTGTCTACATGAAGCATTCGGCTTTCGGACCGATTATCAGATTAAATTCTAAAAATTTCTTCATTTAATGGTAAGCTTACATATAACTGCTCCGTTTTTCTCTGCATATTCAATAGTCTGTATAAGAGCCTGCATTTTCCCATTTTCATTTTCATCCAGAAAATTCCGAGTCAATTAATGCAATAATTGCTTTTCGTTGAGGGCAGTACGCATCCAATAATCTCTTATACAAAACAGCGGACACCGTCTTATTCAACTGCAGATTATATTTCTGTGAAAGCATTGATGTTCCAAAAAGTATTGAAAAGGCATATAATACCATTAGCGTACTTAAACAATTCTTTCTCATTTGTTTTCCCGGCTAATGGCAACCATAGCAATAAACACTCCTCCAACATATGAAACAACTGTCAACACTATAATAACGATAGTCTGATATTTAAAAGCTACTATTCTTAACAAGGTTGCCGCTATGAGCAATACATTTAAAATTGAAATTACCAAAAAAAACAGGGCGAATTTTTTATACATTTTCATATTTATATCCTCCTCATGCTTCCAGGACTCTAAGTCCCGGAATTACTATATTTTTCACGTTAGGTACATGTCCTCGACATGCAGCTACTGTTATTTGCTACTTTCTCCTCCCTATCCATTTTTATTTTGCACTTAGGAACTGTATGTAAATAAGCTGCAGCTGATTTTCTATTAGAGCGTCCGCCCACAATCAGACACATGCCCCTTTTGAAGTTGTTTTTCCTAAATATCCTGTATCGTTAGATTTTCTATAGCATTTTCAGTCACACCTGCAATGGCTCCCCCTGTAACGTAAGTTATACCACTCATAGCCGCTATAGAACCAGCTAAAACAGAAATAACAACTGCTAATGTGTATTTTGCAAATTTTACCGTTCCTTTATAATCATAAACATGTACCCATCCTTTACGAGCTTTTGCTTAAAAGCCTTTTTCTCCCAGTTCCATACCGTTGAGTTACAGATACTGCACAAGTTGGCATATGCTGTACAATTTTTTGAATTGTTCATTTATAGAATATAGAGCGAGTAGTCACAGCAATTCTCTTAGATGGATTTCTTGCTTTTCTTTCTTCAATACCGCGTTAAAAGCACGTTGAAAGTTCAAATATCCTCCCGCTTTAACTTTAGATGACAATTCTTTTGTTTTCTCTGATGATTGTACAATAATATCCTTAATTTCTGTTGAAGAAAGCTCGTTTAGAGCGTAAGCATATATTAATGCAGCCGATGCTGATACATAAGGGACTGCAATTGATGTTCCTGACACCATTTCGTGCCCTCCATCCGCAAATCTGACATCAATATTACTCCCATACATTGCAACGTCAACATACTTGTCTCCATAATTTGATTCAGGTAAAAGAACACCCTCATCATCTATTGCTGTCACAGAAAGTATATTATTCAAAGCAAATGCTGATGGATAACTTGGAAAGTCTTCATTTAAATTTTCCCCATCATTCCCTGCCGCAACAACAAAAAGCATATTTGAATTTTCTATGACTTTCTTCAGTTCATCGTCCTTTTGATATGTTGACAGGCTCAAATTGCATATCACTGCTCCGTTTTTCTCTGCATATTCAATAGCCTGCACAAGAGCCTGCATTTTTCCATTTTCATTTTCATCCCCAAGGGCTTTAATCAGCATAATTTCGCAGCAATCTATGTCTTTAATAATACCCTGGTTCTTTTGCTTTCCCACCAAAATATTCAATAAAGATGTTCCATGCGTATGTTCCTGTTTACTCGTAATATCGTTACTATTATCAACGAAGTTCCAACCCGTTTTGTCATCTATGTAACCATTCCCGTCATCGTCTATATTATTAGAAGATTTTTCGCCAGTATTATTCCATATTCTTCCTTTTGAAATATTCTCTTTACAGGAAAATCCCGAGTCAATTAATGCAATAATTGCTTTTCGTTGAGGGCAGTACTCATCCAATAATCTCTTATACGATACAGCGGATACCGTCTTATTCAACTGCAGATTATATTTCTGAGAAAGCAAAGATGTTCCAAAAAGTATTGAAAAGGCGTATAATACCATTAGCGCACTTAAACAATTCTTTCTCATTTGTTTTCCCGGCTAATGGCAACGGCAGCAGTAAACGCTGATCCTGCAAATGAAATAAACGCCAACGCTATAATAACGATAGTCTGGTATTCAAAAGATACTATTCTTAACAAGGTTGCCGCTATGAGCAATACATTTAAAATTGAAAGTGCTCCAAAAAACAGGGCGAATTTTTTATACATTTTCATATTTATATCCTTCTCGTATTATATTGGGTATTATTTTGTCTCAATCATTTTTTAGTAATACAATACTCACTTTGCTGCATGAATACTGACTTTGCACAGTTTTATACCAAAAAAATGATTGAGACTCTACAGTAGTATCAACTCTGATTCTATCAGCAAGGAACGGGGTACGATTTTTTCATAATCCGTTTGACACTACCTGCTTCCAGAGCTCAAAGTCCCGGAATTACTATATTTTTCACGCCAGGTACATGTCCCCGACATGCAGCTACTGTTACTTGCTACTTTCTCTTCCCTATCCATTTTTATTTTGCACTTAGGAACTGTATGTAAATATGCTGCAACTGATTTTCTCTTAGAGCATCCACCCACAATCAGACACATGGTGAGCTATGTAACCGATTTTGGACAAGCCGATGGCATTGGGTATTTACATACAATTCCTTAATCATTGCATTTTTTAATATAAATTGCTCAACTTCTATTTGCCTTTCTTGAATATTATTTTCCGGTTCCTTATAAAATAAAAGAATGTATAACTAACACTCCATACAATAATGAACACCTTATCTGGACGGTGGCGAAATAATAAGTCTACAAAACAAATTACAATGTATGAAAAAACAATGGTTAATAGCCAACTTTTTATCGCTTCCTTTTTCGTCATAGCAACACCGCCTCTCCTAATACCCTAGTTTCCGCCTAAAACAATTTTCCCTTTTGAAGTTGTTTTTCCTAAATATCCTGTACCGTTAGATTTTCTATAGCATTTTGTGACCTGCTTCATTTTAGTAGGTATTCCATTGTTGTTTTTTGGATAATAATAATAACCTCTTTGTTTCATATACGCAAACGGGAGCCGTTCATTTACAATAATTTTCGCAATTTCAGTTATACCTGCAATAGCTCCTCCTGTAACGTAAGTTATACCACTCATAGCCGCTATAGAACCAGCTAAAACAGAAATAACAACTGCTAATGTGTATTTTGCAAATTTTACCGATCCTTTATAATCATAAACATGTACCCATCCTTTACGAGCTTTTGCTTTTGCCCTCACATTTATATCTTTAGGAACTTCAACTATATTATTGACCGAAATTTTATCAAAAACTTTTTTATTATTTCTATAGCTTGTTGAAATTTCAATCAAACCTTTTTTTACATAAATATTTGTCACATAATGGTCTTTTAATAAAATCTTTTTTCCATTCAATTCGTATATATCTGTGGTCACTTCTGTCAATTCTTTATTTGCATGCTCCTTAACCATATATTTACTTCCATTTTCTTCATAAGTATATCTTATATCACTTACATCGTCAACACTTATAAATTTGAAAGCCTTTTTCTCTGTGCTTTTTACCTCCTGCGCAAATGCTGTTAAATTGTTTGACACAATTAATGCTATTGCTAATAAAACAGATAATATTTTTTTATAGTTATTCATAATAATCACCTCGTAGTATTTTATTTATTAAATATTGTTTTACTTGATTTCTATGATTAGAGCATTAAAAGATCGCAGATAAACCAATGCCCAAATCTTTCCACATCAAGATATGTGTTTTACACTGTAACATTCTTGTGCATGGGAATTTTTTGAAAATTCACCAAACACTCTTAACCCACTAAAATTAATTATTTTTACTTTGCATAATAAATTTTACTCCTTTCATTTTCTGTAACTTCTCCATTGGTTCCCCATTTGTTATCACTATCGCTTTTCCTAAGACATGTTAGAAAAATTAATACTTCTCCAATTACCAATGGAATCAGCAGTATGCATAAAACGCAATAGCCTGTGCTCTTTCCAACATCATGAAACCTCTTTGCTGTTAGAAAAAACAGATAAACAAAATGAATACAAAGAACAACTGCAAACAAGATATTCATTTTATATTCATCATAATGCTGATATTCCATTGCCAGGGCGAAAATAACTGCAAGGCTTAATATATTCCAAATCCCCCAGGCAACCCAGTAATATGTTCTTGAAATCCGTTGAACCTTATAGTCAAAAGGCTTCTTGAACAATCCCGCCTCCTCTCTACATTATTATAGAATCTAATATTCATTTTACAAATGGTGACAGGACTTCCTTACTACCCTCCCTCATATAATTTTGCTTTGCATTTCTCAATTATGTTAAGCACTATCTGTTCTGTATCTAAATATTAATACAAAGGAAAGAAAAATAAAAGAAATCTGTGGTTTCCTGCTCATAACTATCTCTTTACAGCAACTAGCAGTTTACACCCAATGGTTGCCGGAAAGGATGTCCTATACCGTAAAAGGTAGATAATGCGTACCAACACGTCAAGAATTTATTTCTTTACATCAGCCACAGCTTACATTCAATGGGGTGTTCAGAGACGGGGCATTTTATAACTGCCCCGTCCCCTAATTCTGATAGTTTTGCTTTCTAACAAGGTCAGCCTTGTAGTTTTCAAAATATTCATCCCAGCCTTCCTCATCTGCTGATTCCTGACCAAAATACTCCCTTTCGAGATCACGAACCATCTTTTCGATCGGCAGCTGCTTCCTGTAGACTTCCTTTTCATAGTTCCAGTAATCCTCTTCTGAATCAAACTGCCCAATCATCTCGCGATATTGTGCCTGTGTTGTTTCATCAGTGGTATCACTGAAAATAGATGCCTTCATTTCCTCAAGATAGCCTTCGATTTCTTCATCCGTGGCACTATAGCCCTTTGCTATGGCCTCTGCATACATTGCTTCGTATTCTTTGAAATATTCCACAGA
>CAOXUF010000129.1 GCA_948560485.1 uncultured Eubacterium sp. | reverse complement strand
TTATTATCTGCTTATCATAGAAGATCTCTATTTACAGAAAAACTTTCACACTCCCTGCCCATCAGACATCCTTTTTCAGCCTTTGCACAGTGCTTTTGGGAATGCCTATCTTATGTGTTTTTTTAATATTATCATTAAGTTTCATTCCTTGTTAAACTTTAATTTTTCTGGTACAAGTTTGACTCCTGCATGTTCTGCAGGTTTAACAAGTTCAGCAATTTCAGCAATCACAGCAGGTTGATGGACAGCATTGTAGACAAATTCTACATCATCTATATGAATAACATTCACACTCCCTTCCTATCCTTCGATCTTAGTGTGCCTTCTTTATTTTCTGACGAATCAGAGCAAAGATTAATAATCCGCTGGCACCCGTTAAGGCCAAAAGGGGAGTGCCAAAAGACACTCCTGTTTATACAAAGCTTATAGAAAAATGATAATTGATATTTCTACAAAGGCTATTACTGTGTCAATAATCAGGGTCAGTCAGTAAATCATTATAACCGAATTGTGTCACCTGTAAATGGGTGTGATTTTTCAAATTGGGAAGCTTCTTCACTGATGGTTTCTGGTGTTTTCGCATCAAAATAGTCTCTTTGCCATTTTGTATAATCAAATTTTTCTCGGATAATTATGGAAATAAATTGTTCTGCCTCTATAATTCCCATCTGTTCGGTTAAACATTTCATTCCCTTGTTCATAATTGCAGTCATACTTTCCATCATATTTTTTCCTCCATTTCTATAACAAATTCAATCGGTGTAACCATTTTTATTTCTTCCGATTTATATTTCAGCAGTCGTATATCCGTAGATATAAAGTACTTACACTTCGCATAAAGCGCAGAAGCTACATGACAGGCATCTTTAAATTTAATTCCTGTTTTCATAATTTCAGCAGCTTTTGTTTCAATCAGCAATTTACGTTCATCACCTATATATGCGTAAGTATTTTTATTGATAAAATCAAAAATAGTGTTACGCCGCATTTCAAATGGATTATTACCGCATTCATAACGCAGCATGTAGGATGTAACGTTGAATCTTCTTATCTTTAATTAATGTCTGAATATAGAGTTTAGACTGCGTTTCCAGAGAAATTTTTAATTGACTCTGGTCATCGTAAGGTCGGTTAAAGCAGCACATATCAAGGTATATTTTCATAAAGTTCACCTCATGCACAGCAGATTAAATAATGGAAGTGAAAAACCTGCCATAAGAAAAGAGTAAGTTTACCGTTACTAAAGATACCTTATCATAAGATGGATTGTATTACAAGATAAAAATTTTATATTTTTTGAAGACATCTGGTGTACTGACATGTTGATATTTAGATTTACCAATGCTCCTTTGGGCAATAGTAAATCTGGGATACAAAGAACTAATCTTTATCCAGGCGTCACTTGTCCGAAAATGCCAGTTGACTTTTGCCGCAGACATATTCCTTTCCGCTTCCCAGTCAAAAGCTGTACGATGTTCCCTTATGCTTACATGATGCATCCCTCCAAGCGGTTCTATAAAAGCAAATATGCTGACCGTGCCGTTACGGACACATTCGGAATCTGTTTTCCGGTCACTTCCGGGAATCATCGGCAGTGCCTCTCTTGTTTCACCAAGAAGCCGGTACGGCTTCTCGTCCATCTACTTTACGTCTGGCA
The DNA here is from genome assembly GCA_948560485.1 of uncultured Eubacterium sp. The sequence goes on along the minus strand of CAOXUF010000129.1, from coordinate 4,753 downwards.
TTGTCAGAATTAATATTCCTTTTGAAAATGTAAATATACAAAGTGTCTTAAAACGTGATATAGATAGTACAGTAGAATATTTGCTATTTTTATACTACGTCATGTCTTGAGGCACTTACATAAATAAAATCCTCGTTTCATGGGAAAAACTGGTTTTTTGAGAGTGTCATAGGATCTGTGTAAATTCTCTCAACTGCCATGACGATTTTATCAAAATACCAAAAGCCCATAAAGGCTGAACCCTTTGCCTTGACTGGCTTCCGGCATTTTGAGTAAGGTAATCAAGCAGTCCAAAGGGAATTTTCAGACAGCTTATTTACACAGATCGTATGACACAGTTCTAAAAAGCTGGTGGGTGTGCTTGTAAAATAGCACAGATATGCTATAATTGGGGTATAAGAAAAGGAGATTTTGTACATGGCAGATAAAATCATTCAATGGCATCCTGGTTTTGCCGCAGCGATTAACCTGGAATTTGCGGCAAACCGGCAGGATTTAATTTACGAACGAGAATATAACCTGAATACCAAACCCCTGGTGATTGACCTTTTGGTAATTAAGAAAAAAGAAGAAGTTCAAATGGAAAATAAAAAATAAAGTACCATTCCCGCCCCAGATTATCGTTACAAAAGAATTGGATACAAAATATCATACATGGTTGAAAACAGAAACTTTGGATAAAAACAGAAAGTATTCTTATAAGTATCGAATATTATTGTGATGAGTGAAATTGGTTCAGAAAAGCCAGACTGCGAGGAAATTTGAGGAGAAAAGGAGGCAGGGTCATGGTAAAAGTATACAATTCCGTAGATTTTTTTGATGAGAAAGAAATCTTATTCGACAGTGAAGCATTTTTTGACGGAGCAGTATCAGCCAGAAATTTTGATGAAGATAATCTGAATGTAATGAAAAGAATAGATAAAGCTGTCTTATTAGATAAAGATACGGGAGCAATAAAAACACCTTTTGGGATATGCAGATTAGAAGACTTATCTACTGGCTGTAAAACGGTATTAAGTTTAATTGAGATAATCAAAAACAAAAAAATACGCAAATATAAAAGCGATAAACGTAACAGAATGCGGGTATAATGCCATAGAAGAAATTTTTGAAATAATAGAAAACAGCAATAGAGATATGGGCGTAGTGATCGAGCATGATAATTTTTTATATAAATGTCGTGAAAGAGATTATCTGATCAATGATAAGAAAGTAAACAGACATTTATAATAAAGGTGATAATAAGTATGAAAAAATGTTTTGACTGGGATAATGATGTATTGTGTTTTGAAGATAAAAATGGTAATTTATTTCATTTGATTTTTAAAGGGGATGAGACCATTGTGTGTGGTGAAACGGCTACGGGAAAGAGTTTAATATACAATACATTAAGCAATTTAGACAAGATGGATGTATCCGTGAAAGTATATGATACATCGAATATATTTTTGGCAAATAAGTATAATATTTATGAAATAGGTAAATTAGAAAATAAGTTGATCATTATAGACAGGGCGGATATTTTGCTAAATAAAAATATCGTTTGTATGATAAATAAGGATTTAGGAATAAATAAATATTTGATATTTTTGCGGAAACCAATGAGGATAGAGTTGTCACCAAATTATTTTGGAGAACTGATTAGAAATAATAATAAGATAGATTTAAGGTATATGTTTAATGTAAAGGGGTGGAATTAAGTGTTCTATATTATCACCGAAGATTCAAATTCGGCCAGAGTATTTTGGGATAATGTAAATATTTATTTTGTCAATTTCCATAAAAAAGAAGAGCGCATAAGCCCGGCAACTTCTGTCATCTCGGAACCTTCATGCGTGATGCTGCATTATTTGTCGTTTTTGTAGAAAGAAAAGATGTAATTCGCTTAATCTCAGCAAGATTGGCTACAAGTGCAGAAAGGAAGCTTTATTATGATCAGAACATTAATTATTGAATCTGGTCAAAAGTTGACCGAGGAGCAAATGAAGGAAATGTTTTGCTTGTTGGAATTAATGATGAAAAGAAAAGCAGGAAACATCAGTGCAGGATAGAAAGGCTTGTATGGTGATAAAGATGCAGAAAATAATTATCCGGAATAATGGCCCGGTAAAAGATTTTACGATGGAAATTGAAAAATTTAATCTGTTGATTGGAGAACAGGCTACAGGAAAAAGTACAATTGCCAAAAGTGTTTATTATTTTAAAACGATGAAGACAAAAGTTATCGATTATCTGATGCAGGTACATGATTCAAATTCTTATCATAATTTACCACAGGAAAATACCTCCTTTGACCGGGCAATAAAATCCGAATTGAAAAATATATTTATTAAACTGTTTGGCTATAGCTGGGACTTAAATCCGGATTTTTATATGAAATATGATTATAAAGAAAATATATGGATAGAGGTTCAGTTAAAACAAGGTGATAAAAATAAACTGTTCATTAGTGTAAGCTATTCACCTCAATTATTAGCTGAAATCAAAGAATTTCAAAAAGAAATACAGGATATCTACTATGCAAATGAGAAAACAATCGGAAAAAGCCTTGTTCTTAAAAATGAAGAGAGAAAAAGAAATTATGAAATGATTATGAACAGGATAAATACGATTTTCGGAGATGCGAAAGAAACCTATTATATTCCCGCTGGCCGAAGTCTGCTGACTGTAATGGCAAATAATCGTGCAGTAATGAACAATGCTGCTGAACTGGACTTGATCACGGAAATGTTTATGGTACTTATTGACAGTGTACGTAATAGTTTTCGAGATGGAGTAAAAAAGGCACATCTTTTATATCCGGTAGAAAAAAGAACATTTGATATTAAAAATATAACCGATTTGATTATTCATTTAGAAAAAGGAGAATATTATTACAGCGGCGGAAGGGAATATTTAAAAATGGAAAATAGTTCCCAGAACTCCATTTCCATAAACTTTGCATCATCAGGACAGCAGGAAGTTTTATGGATGCTGAACTTTATGTATATTTTAATGCTTCGTCAAGAAAATGTATTTTTAATTATCGAGGAACCGGAAGCACATATTTATCCGTTATTGCAGAAAAAAATCATGGAATTTATTACCTTATTTACAAATATTCAGGACAGTGGTGTACTTATTACCACACACAGCCCTTATGTGCTTACAGCAACCAATAATTTATATTACGCCGGAGTGCTGGCATCCGAAGGACAGGTTAAAGAAGTCAGCAAAATTATTCATAAAAATTACAGGATTAAAAAGGGAGAACTTAAAGCATATAAGTTATTAAACAAACCTGCGGATTCCGGACAGCAATATTATGTTGACTTATTGGAAGAAGAGAGGGAAATAAAAACGAGTTTGATTGATGATGTATCTTCGCAAATTAATGAATTATATACTGCTTTATATGATATTGAATTAGATAAAGAACAGGAATAGAATTATGGCAAAAAACAAAAAGCAAAAGAAAGAATTTATTTCCCGATGGACAGAAGGGCAGCGATGTATCATCAAAGATGACACACATAAGAGCAAGTCATTTGTTCCAGTGCAAGTTGATCTTGGCAATGAAATTGAAGTAGTACAGGTTGATGGAGGATTAATTTCTGGTTTGTCTGAAGGAGAAGTGATTTGTGATAATTTAATTTATACCGTAAAAGATAAATATAACGGATTAAATATTACCTGGATTATTGAATTAAAAGGGACAAAAAATCAAAAAGAAGCAAAACATGCCGTTGAGCAGATAATAAAAAGTATACAATACATGCAGGATCAGGCATCCCATCCTCAGACACTAAAATATATAGCAAATAGAGATTATGTATTTGCCGCAATTGCAGGTGCCCCAGATAAAACGCTTCCGATTCTGAACAATAATGATATTAAAAACCTTTGTCGAAAGTTAATGACAATAAGTAAAAAGAGAAAAGATGTTAAGGATATGTTTATGCTTTTTTGTTATATCCAGCCAAATGAACGATGTAAAAAAGCAGAATTAAAGGGCAATCGAGCGCCTTATAATATTCTTTGTTATAATAAACAGGAAGGCTATATACCTTATCCTTCTATGTTGATGAAATTGTTGAAAAGTAATTCGTAGAGAGATTTTAAACAAAATTTTTTTGAAATTTTCGATGTATTGGGTATTTAGAAGGCAATAAAACTTTACCTGCAATGGAATTCGGCAGTCGAAAAGGCTGTCCGGAAACCTCTGCAATTTTTCCTAAAAAAGAGTATTTTCATTTTGGAAATTATTTGAAAAGTTTTAATATTACACCAAGCTCTTTTTCAAAATTTGTGCCCTTTTGTTTTAGGAGCCCGCCTGCTTTTTAGCGACTCCTGACCTATTAGCCGCAAAATATTATACGCAAGCACAGTTAATTCAAGGACCAGCTCATTTGTATCAAATTTGCCGGATGGAAGTCTTTCAATATCCATATCCGTCTTGATTTCACTATGAAACTGTTCGCATTCGCCGTGCGCATGATAGCCATTTATGATATCATCCTCGCTCCAGCCGAGATTGGTCCATATAGTATTGCACTCGATATCCGGAACCAGAAGGAACTGCCCGTTTTTATCGGTTGTTCGTTCAATCACCTCATATACAATGCGCATGGTAATGGTTTTTGATTCTCCTTCGGAATCTGTATATGCTATATCTTTCCATGAACAAGGAAAAACTTAAGCAAGTTGTTCTGTCAGATAAGCGTTTTAAGCATGTGGAAAGAAGCGCTGTATCGGTAATCAATGTGATAACGAA
>CAOXUF010000128.1:248-6426 GCA_948560485.1 uncultured Eubacterium sp. | reverse complement strand
ACACATCAAAACGGTGTGGGAAGTTTGAGTTATTTATCAAAGCCCTTTTCCCTCGGCGTATTAAAGGCTAGAATGAAAAGGCTCCTTCAGGGGAGGACAGAGGCGGCGAAGATCATTTCCGGTGCCTTGACTATAGACAAGAGTACTTGTAAAGTCTACAAACGAGGAGAGGAAATCAGGCTTAGTAAATTAGAATATCGCCTGCTTTTGTATCTGGCTGAAAATAAGAACCACATTCTTTCCAAAGAACAGATCTTAGAAAAAATATGGGACAGTGACGGGAAATATGTGGATCACAATACAGTGTCTGTAAATATCAGCAGGCTTCGTACCAAAATAGAAGATAATGCATCATATCCTGTATGGATAAAAACCATCCACGGAGTCGGATATATCTGGAAGGAATAAGGTTATGTGGCTTACGATAATTTTAGCGGTACTTTTGTGCCTGACTGCAGGTAACAGTATTTATCAGAAGAGAAGGACATACCGTATGATTGACTGTCTGCTGGACAGCGTATTAAGCCAGGAACCAGTGGCATATTCTGATGTGGAGGAAGGAGAATATTCTGCCTTGATCAGTAAGATCATGCAGATACAGGAAGTTCTTGGAAACCATGCCAAAGATGCCGAAAAGGAGAAGGAACAGGTGAAAAGTCTGGTGTCCAATATGTCTCATCAGCTAAAAACTCCACTTGCAAACCTTTCACTTTACGCAGAGATTCTTGAAGAAGAAGGGATTTCGCAGGAACGAAGAGCAGAATTTGCGGATAAAATGAACAGACAGGTGGAAAGGCTTAACTGGATTGTGGGCTCTCTGTCTAAAATGGCGAAACTGGAACAGAATATTGACGGATTTGAAGTAAACAATACAAATATCAGGCAGACAATCCTGGACGCAGTGGATGCAGTTTATGAAAAACTGGAGAAAAAAGAAATCAGATTTATTATGGAGCCGTTTGAGGACAGGCAGTTATATCATAACCGGAAGTGGACGGCAGAGGTGTTTGTCAACCTATTGGAAAATGCCGTCAAATACACGGGGAAAGGCGGTTCGATTTCCATTCGTGTCTGGCCGTATGAGATATATACGGAAATTCAGATTGCGGATAACGGAAATGGAATCCCGCAGGAGGAGCTGACAGATATTTTTCAGCGGTTTTACAGAAGTCCGGAGGTGGAGAATGTGGAAGGATCCGGTATCGGTCTGTATCTGTCGAACCTGATACTGGAAAAGGAGAAGGGGTATATCACGGTTGTTTCTGAATATGGGAAGGGAAGTTGTTTCTCTGTGTTCTTACAAAACTGTAAGTTGAAAAAAGACTGAAAACCCTTGTATTTACGGCATTTTCGTACTATCACAGATCAGATTTACAACACTTTTACAACAGTATTAAAAAAGAGTCTTGATATGGTAAACAATCTTACAACTAAATACACTCGGACATTAAGATAAGTCCCACAGTTACCATAAAAGTGATTGTGAGGCTTATTTTAGTGCCTGAAAACAGAAGAAAAGGTAAGGGGCAGGGAAATCCACACCTTCCACCCCGGAATGCCTGTATGAGCCGTACAGCGCGTTTTAAGCCTAAGATATAGGGTATCAAGGCACTAGACATAAAATACGAATTTCAAGAACAAAAAAATAAGGAGGTCATGCAAGATGACAGAGACAAGTACAAACAAAACAAACGTAACAACAGGAACAAAGGAAACAGAGACATCAGAAGCAAAAGCAACAGAGACAAAGACAGAAACCATGACAGAGACAACAGAAACAAAGTCAAAGGGAACAAAGAACAGAAAGAAGATTAATTTCTTCAATGAGAAAAAATGGATCATGGCTTACTGGTACAAGAGATGCCGGAAAGCACAGTTCACGGAAAAGTACTTATGGGAATTGTGGCAGAAATGGTGGGGCAATGATTTCACCAGTAAATCAGACGAGAGATTCAAAGAACTTCTTCCGTGGATCAAAGAAATAAAAAATACCATGACAAAAGATGAAATCAAACAGAAGAGACGTGACCATGCAGACAGGCAGAAGATGCCCCAGTATATCAAAAGGCTGGCTGCAAAGAAAGGATATTACGTAAAGAAATGCAGCACAAGGAATCATCCTCTTAAGGTCAGCGGATATGCAGTCTTTAAGAATGAGAATGACAAAAAGCCGGTATACGGAAAGAAATTCACGCTTACGGCGAAAGAAGTAATCGAATATCTGGAAGCAAAGGAGAATAAGTAAATGATATTTAAAGCGGAACTGATCAGAAGAGTATGGGAAAAGGTAAACGTAGGAAAAGAAGGATACAAGGCAAGAACGAAACTTGATGACATTGAGCTTATCATCAACACTTTTCTTGAAGAAATGTCACAGTGCATGATTGATGGGGAAGATATTAACATGAGAGGATTCGGCAGTTTTGTATCAAATATACGCAAGGGAAGGAAAGCATATGACGTGTATAACAGTCAGAAAATACAGCTTCCGGACAGAAGGGTGATCAAATTCAATATCGCAAAGAACATTGATAAATATGTCAGAGGGGAAAGGAAGATTGAGAGAATTGAGAAATAACCATTTCAGCCAGGAAAGAATGTGGGGAGTTGTCACAAAATACAACAAAGAACGTGGATTCGGATTTATTAAGTCCAGGGTAGACGGACAGAGCTATTTTGTTCATGTGTCACAGATACAGGACAGAACACTTGAACGTGGATATTTAGTGGAATTTGGTGTAGGTATCAGCAGGAAAACAGAAAAAGAAGAAGCAAAGAATGTAATTGTGATTGAGGCTCCTGCACATAAGAGCATAAGAAAACCAGATAATTTCAGAGGAGAAAAAGGGCAGAAGAGATAAGGGGTATGACAAAATTTTGTCACCCCTTAAAATTTTTGGGTGTGGATTTGTATTTAATGGAGAAAAGAAGGATATAGGTGTAGTGAACTTCACCATCCCTACTCAGGAGGTAGTGGTTAAAAATGACACCACCTATTTGATGAAAAGAAGAAATAAAGAGTAAATAATGAATAATTATTTCGTTAAAACGAAATATAGACTGATTCAAGGAAGGTATTGATTTTATTGACTTCAAACAAGGTATCCTTGCAACGGATACGTCAGAATTTCAACGTGTGGGCGAGAGCCACACGTTAGAATTATTGCGGGAATTAGGATATGCAAAGCAGTCCATCACGCAGACAGAACACATCTACCTGTTATCAGAGCGCGGATATATAGAAATGCACATATGTGGCATCTCAAAATGGAAACTCCTATTTGGTATAAAGAGAAATATAAAAGCAGAATATTTTATTTAGTAGTAATGAATCAATAACAAATCAATAACAAGATGAAGGGACAGAACATGAGAAAAGGATATTACAAGTATAATTTAGAGGAGTAAGTGATATAGAAATAAATACAAAACAGAAAGATATATAGAAGGAAATAACTACGAAAAAGTAAATTTCAATTTATCCCCGTTAGGGGGTAAAATGGATCTCTTTTAGTAAATGGATCTCCTTTAGTAGTAGTATCAAAATGGGCAAATGATTGCCCATTTGTCCTAGGAGAAAATAGAAAAAAGGGCAAATGATTGCCCAAAACGAAACTTAGGATGATTTTATTTTAAGAAAGGATAATGATTTATGTATAACAAAAATATTAAACCAATTTACAACTATGATTTACAGGAATGCAACATATTATTTAAGAAAGGTATTCATCCTATTGGTTGCGGCATAGGTGACAGGGATGGACGTGTGTATCATGTTTTTATGGCAGACAGAAGATATTTTGATGCTGTGAAATTAATCCAATATGAAAAGGCTGAAAAATAATAAAGAAATTAATTTGATTTATGTGAAAGGACATTATTTATATGAAATTATTTTTGGACAAACAATTAAATACAAATGATAAAGAAACATCTATATTAGCAATACTCAATGGAATGTATAGTAATAAATATAACCATCTTAGTACATCTGTCAGTCTGATAGGGTATGAAATGACAGGCAAGTTTTTGAAAACATCAAATAAAAGGGAACGTACTATAATTGATGGAATTAAAAGTGCTATACAGTCACTTATAGTAAAAGGGATTATAGAGGTTCTGAATCAGAATAATGATAATTACATTTTCGCTGGTAAAGGATTAGAGGTAAATTCCGATAAGAAAAAGTTTGTTGTTTTGGAGCAATGGGAAATGCAGAAAATATTTGAAAGGGCAAACAAACCTTTTAATGTGTTCTCATTTTTCTGTTCTCTGATTGGAACGGTTAATAATCAAACTAGAGAATGGCATATGTCACAGGATGAAATGGTAACGCTATGGGGATATGGGAAAGAGACTATTAATGATTACCTGGAACAATTAGAGAAAATGCAGCTTATTTATGTATACAGGCATAAAAAGCGTAGGGCGAATGGTACATATTACAAGCTGAACAATTCTTATGGCAGATATTGTGATAAAGATGCTATTATTGCTGAAGCACAGAAATATTCCGATACAGTGGAATGCGAAGATTTCGTTGAGAAATTTGACAGAAGGGCAATCAAGCTAAGATACAATGCCTATTGTGAGGGCGCAAAGAAATATATCAATAATTTTGATGCAAAAGTTGATTTGTACAGACAGTGTATCGCATACAATAAATCTTTGAAATATAAACCGGTTGAGGGAGTTTATGAGGGTGAATATAAACAGGGCGAATTATTGGATTTATCTGTATTTCCTGATGAGGTGAGGAATGAGGCTGATGATAATTGGGGAGAACCTAATTCAATGGAGAATGACTATACGATAGAGGAAATACTGGATATGCCTGCAAAAGCTGACATTGAATCTCATGGTGAAGGATATCATGAGTTTTTTTTGCATTACTGGGAATGATTTGGGGCTTGCAGATATAGATGATCTATATTGAAAAATAAGTGGTACACAATTTTGTACTACCCTCTGACTGGCTTTGAAGTATACGCTTTATCAACGATTAGCCCAAGTGGGAGTTGGTAACAGGTGATTTCAAAGAACCTGTTTTAGAAAGTAGTTTGCTTACAGGGTGTGGATTTAAAAAAGTAGAAAAGTGTTGTCCACCATGGACAATGAAATCAAAATTGGATTGGTTGTGACATTGTGACACAACGTTTTGCCGTAGTTTCGTGGGACGGTAGTTTCTCGCGGGGAACTGGTGTGTACCTGTAGGTACGGTTGTTATTAAGTTTTGAACCATCTTGCTCTAAAAGCAATGTGATAAAATTAATCTATTTGCACACAAGTGGTCGAAAATCAGTGTTTCCAAAATTGGAAGCGTCATTATCACGATTACGCAGAAATGAGAAATCGTCATTGGAATAAAATAAAACAGAATATTGGAATAGATCAGAGCGTCCGTTACAGGATGCTTATTTGCGATTTCGGTTTGAACCGAATGCTATAAATTATCATAGGAAAGGAAGTATTAGAAACAAAAATGGGTAGTAAGAAAAAGATAGAACAGAGAAGAGAATTTAAGGAATATCTGTCAATTGAGGACAAAAGGGTATTGGATGTCAAGATGGCAGGAATTGAACCGATTGCAAAAGATGAAATATTTGTGTTGGCAAATGGAACAAATAATTACTGGATTTCTAATTATGGAAGACTGGTAAATAATTTACGCTCCGATTTTCATTTGCACAAAACAGGGTGGGTTCATTTTACGCTTTTTGGAATGAAGGGAGAAAGAATAGAGAGATATTCAGACAAGATCGTAGCAGAACATTTTCTTGAAAATCTTCAAGGGTATAAAAAGGTATGGCATATTGACAGAAATAAAGATAACTGTTTTTACAGGAACCTTGTATGGGTAAATGAAGAAGAATATATGGAATTGGAACGTGGTACACTGCTAGTTGAGGATTTGGGAAGACAGCAGCAGTATGTGCCATACATAACATTAAAATCAAACAGGGCATATCAGATTTGGAATGGAATATATATCCGCTGTTATGTGGATAAAAGGGTATATGACGGCTCATTTATGTGTGATTTGTGGAAAAAGAATAAAGACGCATTTGCCGAATGGTGGAATACGGAATATTATGAGTGTATCGGAGAATCAATGGCAGTTGATAAAGATTTACTATATCCTGGAAACAAAGAGTATGCCCCTGATAAGTGCTGCATA
>CAOXUF010000128.1:0-238 GCA_948560485.1 uncultured Eubacterium sp. | reverse complement strand
CGATCTTTCCACAGACATTAAATACCATGCTGTCGAACTGCAAAAAACACAGAATGAAAAAATGGAAGACGGCAGATCTTCCATTGGGTGTCAGATTTGACAGAAAGATGGAAATGTATTATGGTTCAATCAAGCCATTTGGACATGATGAGGTTATTCAACTATCTTATTGTGATACTCCGGAACAGGCATTTGAGGAATATAAAAAGCATAAACAGGCAGATATACTGATAATGGC
>CAOXUF010000127.1 GCA_948560485.1 uncultured Eubacterium sp. | reverse complement strand
AAAACAACATTTCTAAGCAACGTAATAATCAATGAATTTAATGCTTTGCCAAGTGCTTGGAAATATGCAGTCACCATATTTATTACACCCAATAAAGGGGCATGGAAGCATAACAAACGTAAGAACCACGCTGTTTGCGTAATCAGTTCTTCACTATCCAAGAATATTCCAGCTAATATGCGGTCTAAAAAGAATAGAACAATCGTGAATATCGCCCCTAATACAACTCCATATATGGTTGCAATACGCATAGAACAAGCAAGCCGTTTTTCATTCTTTTGTCCATAACAATACCCCACCAAAGGAGCAGTTCCCTGTGTCAGCCCTACGGACAACATAATCGGGAACATATCTATTTTGTAGGCAATACCATAAGATGCCACTGCATCAGAACCATATATTCCAATAAAATTATTCAGAACAATATTTGCCACGCTCAGCATAACTGTAATAAGCGCTCCTGGAATTCCAATCTTAATGACATTGCCTGTCATTTCCTTTTCGCAAGAAAAATATCTTGGTGACATTTTCACACATTCATTCTTTGTTCTTTCCTGAATCATCAGGCAGATAATATAATAAACCGCTGCGCAGACAAATCCAAATGACGTAGCAATTGCCGCCCCTTTTGTTCCCATCTTAAGCAATACAATCAATATCCAGTCAAATACTATATTCACCCCATTTCCAATAGCAAGACCGATTGTAGCTTCCTTAATCAGCCCAATGGAACGGAACGAATGAACCAACCCATTGGAAAGCATAATTGCAGGGGCCCCTATCAATATCCATCTCAAATAGTCACATGTATATTCAAAATTCTCTTCATCTGCTCCAATAATATTAGCAATCTGATTTATGAACAGAAGACCAATTATCATTACGCAAATGCCTGCAATTGCCATTGCATAAGTACAAAAGTTAAAGCACTTTGCAGCATCTTCTTTCCTGCCTTCTCCTATCATTCTCGCAATTACAGAACTGCCGCCCATACCAAAGATACATGCTATTGACATGATAATTAAAAGAACCGGTACACATAACGTAACAGCAGCAATCATAGCTGGTTCTTTTGTTAAAGAAACAAAATAGGTATCTGCCGTGTTATAAATAAGTGTTGTCAGAGAACCTAACATTGCAGGTATCCCAATTCTCAATACTGCTTTTGAAATACTCTTTTCTTCAAATACGTTATTCATAAATTTTCACCTCGCCATTGTTTTCCATTAAATTTTAATATATAATGAAAGAAAATAACGGGACAAATGTCCTGTTCGGAGGTTTTAAATGAAAAAAACATACAGCACTTCAAAAATTGATGAAGCACTAAACGTTTGTATATATGCTGATACACTCCGTTCACTACAAATTCCTTTTTTTCTGATTGAATATGAATCTGGTGAAAGAGTGTCAAATTATAACTATTTCCAAGTTGTAATAAGCGGAAACCTTTCCATATCATTTATCCGTGACGATGGCAGTGCTTACAGCCTTTCAAACGGCGGTAAAAATTACGTTATTGGTGAAATGGATTTATTTGTAGCTGGTAATGATAATGTTCTTGCTGAAGCTATAAGTCCCCTTCTTACAATTGCAATTGACACCGTTCAATATAAGGATAAGCTGCTCCAAAACATCGCTTTCCTACAGTTAATGGCTAAAACACTGGCAAATAAAATAAGGGCGATAACACATGCTGATGCAGCACTACCCTCACTTTCTGAACGCATCCTCAATTATATGAAATTCAAATGCGACAATCATATTTTATCTGGAATAGAAAAAACTGCTTTTAGACTTCATTGTAGCCCCAGACAGCTTCAGCGTATTTTAAATCAATTTGAAAAAGATAATGTCGTAACCAAAATTGGAAAAGGCCGGTACATTATGAAAGATTAAATAGTAATTTACCAAACTGCCTTCGTTTGTTTTAGCGACACTTCCGCATACCGCAGAAGTGCCGCTCCTTGCCTATGAATATTGCTTGCACCCCGCATAAATACTAGGTTCTTAAAGACCATTTCATCACTCAAACTCGGCGTGTTCTTTGTTTTTCTTAACTATATTTGTTTAAGCTTAATACAAATACATACCCATTTTTACATCAATTACATCATTTATTATGGCTTGCTGATTTTCTGTTGCCAAAATGTTGCCACACCAATAAAAAATTTACTTTGCTAATTCATTTAAAGCCGATAAAATATCTTCCAGATTAAATGAATACACCCATTTTGCACCAATACCGTATGCTTCAACTGGCGCACTATATGAATTATCCAATTTGACTACTACTAACCCATTTCCTTTTTCATGATTTTTAGCTATCTCATATGCTTGCCAATTCTTATATCCAATTTCCGCACTATCTGGATGCGTATCATCAGAATGTTTTCCAATTATGGCAATCATATAATTTGCATCCCCTATCTTTGTGCTTAAAACTTGTTTAATGGTCGCAACCGACTCGCTTTGTATTTCACTCGGCGTACAATCCTTGATTGAAAAATCTATGTCTTTGTTTTTATTCCATGCCTCCAATAAATTATAATAATGTCGATCATGTTCGTAGTCAAACGAACAACAAACCTTTTTCTTGGCCATTGTTAAACCTCCTTGAGTATTTTTCTTAATCTTTTAGCAATCGCGTCTATAAATGGTATATGTCTTTTACAAAATTTTGTAATCTTAGCATGTATCTCAAAAAAATAAAACCAATCAATAATAAATATCGACAAAAATAGGACAGTATCACAAATAATTGCTATAGTAATTTTATCCGATAAAATCCATTCCTCATAAATTCGCACCATATTAATCAATGCAAAAAATATCGGCATCAACATTTTATAAAACAAATCAATAAAATTTAACACCATAGGATAATCTTTTTGATAATTCGCTCCTTCACGTGCAAATATATTTACCGAGCCCAAATTAGATATTTCTTTTTCAAGACTATCCAAATATACGTATTGACGTTCAACATATAACATATCTTGAATATACCGTATCATAACATATACAATCAATAACCAAAGCAATGTCTGAATAATCGTATTGCTCAACTGTAAAGTCATGTCCAACTCTTTATGTATTCCTTTGAGAATAAGTTCAAATGCTTTTTCCGGTCTAATTAAAAGCAGAAATGAAAATGCTTCTAATATACAAAGGACAATAAAACTTTTATTTCTTCTTGCTTGAGCTTCTTTGCTCAAGCAAAAAGTTTCTTTATAATGGTCATACAGCATTTCAAGCGCATCCATATTACCACCCTCTTACTGCCCTCACAATATCATCATGGTTGAAACTGTAAACTCGGGTTGCACCACAATTTTTAAGTTCCTCTGGATACTCATATAAAGAGTTTAATTGTACTGCAATTATATGTTTCCTTAATTCTTTGGCCTTGGCGACCTCGAAATTCTGCCAGTTCCGATAACCAATAAGCGCCCTGTCTTTATGTAATTTGTTTGCTTCCTTTCCCACAATTACGACAACATGTGTTGCTTCATTGATTTTTCTTGACAGAACGCTCTTAACCGTTGGTATATTCCAACTTTGAATTTCACTCGGCGACTTATCATTGCATGTAAATTCAAAACTCGAATTTGCGTTCCACATATTCAATGTGTACTTATAATTTCTGTCATTTTCAAAATCAAAAGATACAAAAATTTTAGGTTTTGCCATTTCAATTCCCCTTTCTATCTCGGTCCCATAAATTTATTTCCATTTAAGTGTATCATATGCTCCGGCATTTCAGCAATCCATACTTCCGTTTCCCATGCCAATGTTTCCGAAAATTTCTTATACGTCTTGAAATCCAGAAAAGCAGTAACAAAAATTTTACCTGCCGTAACACCCTTTGTCATTTCTGTAATCTCAAGAATCCGTTTTGGGTCCATCGGTCCTACAGAAGTGACCGATTCCACAAAATAAATCCAGTTCTTGTCTGTTCTATGCAGAACAACATCTGGCATCTTATCATGTAGAGTAATTTCAAAACCCAACTCCGTTAGCTTATCAACATTCTTTACCAAATCTTTCTCTGTGGTATCGCCTACATACAGACATTCCGAATTTGGTGCGAATCTCGGCGCAAATTCTTCAATAATTGCTTTCTGCAGTTCATTATGTTTTCCTGCTGAAAATTTAAAATCCGCCCCATTGATCTTCACTGGCATCATCGTCATTTTCTTTTTAGAAGCATAAATATCAACCAGCTTATCATGATACATAAGAAAACGATTCAACGATTTCTGCCATTCTACAGATTGCAATGTTTTCAACATTTTCAGTGTTTCTTCCGTAAGGCGGTATCTATAGTTCGGGCTGTTCGTTGCCTTTCCATTATCCTCTGCCAAAGCAGCAGTGCGAAATCTATGTAACGCCTGCTTACGAAATGTTTCCCGACTGTTCTCTGCATAAGTAGTCCCATAAAAGGCATTAGAAAACTGAATGATGTCATGAATACGAATCCACTCGTTACTCGCTTCTTTCCATGACATGTCCGGTTTCACATCTGCCATTGCCAGCAGTACATAACAACATATATCCGCCTGCTGTGCTTTTGGCATACCCACCATCTTCAAAAATTCTCGTGCTTCTTCAACTTTATCCACAGTATCCCTCCAAAATCAAATTACAGTTTCTTTCCGACAAATCTTTTGATTTCATCAACTTTCTTCCCATTTCCTGTATACTCTCCATATCTGGCACAGGCATCGAATTTACTTCTGTAGAGTTTACCTGCGTTGAGCCATTTAAAATCCGATAATACTCATCATATAATGTAGAGTTAAAAAGCACATACAGACCATATACCAAGCACTCCGACATCTCACCTAAAAGTCCGTCAATAAAATTGATTTTATTCTGTGTACTAATTTTCGTATACTGTGGATAATTCTTTGCCAAATAAATCCCACATTGTAATCTTCGTGGTTCTTCCTTTGCCGTAAATCTTTTTACAAACAAATAATTCTTATTATCCTGCATAAGCCCACGCTGATCTGTCACCACATATTCATGCTCTTTCTGAATAGGGAATTGCACATTTCCCTGTTTTATGTGTTGCGAATAAAATAACGGGATTGCACCTTCCTCTTCCTCGTCACGAAGAATATCTCGGTTTCTGAAATCTACAGTTAATCCTGTTTTCATTTTCACACCAATTTCAGGTAATGTCTGATTAAACTTATGCAGCCGTTTTAATACTTTAACTTCCTCATCAACTGTTACCAAATATACATAGTAATCCACGCCAGAAACAACAAGATCATATGGTACGGTCAAGAAAGTTAATTCATTAAAATCTTTATTTGACTTAGAAGATGTAATTTTCACCTGTGCCGGCTCTACATGTGTTTTTCGAACTTTTATAATAATGGTCTCCTGCAATACATCTTCTTTGTCAAAAACTTTATTCCGACTTACAAATAAATGAATATGTTCCAATTTCCCTTCTGTCAGAAAATACTGTCGGAACCGTTTGAAATATGCTCCCGATGTCCATGAACGAGGAATAATATAAACCATTTCCCCGTCATCTTTTAAATTAAAAAGTCCCATAGCCGCAAAAATAAAGTACATATTCGGCGCACCATAGCAAACTTCCGGCATAGCTGTCGCTTCCGGCGCATCTTTCGGTATTTTCATATAAGGTGGATTTCCAATTACATAATCATATTTCATCGGATTAGAATTTCCGCCTATCATATAGTTAAAATCTAAATATTGACTTGTAATATAATTCTCTGTCTGAATATTATATTTAACTACTTTACTTGAATAATTTTTGCAATACTCCAAATTATCTTTTAAAAGCCCCAACACATTATCGTCATTCTCATAACAAGTCAATTCTATTTCTTTTACTGTGTCAAACTGTTCTAACCATTCAATAAAAGCACATGATAATATGCCAGAACCCGCCCCGGCATCCAAAACCGTTACACTCTGCTTATTGATCGGAGCGTCATACAAATTTGCCATAAACTTTGCAGTTTCCATACTTGTAAAAAACTGCCCATATTTTTTTCTCTCTTTCTTTGGCATACTATCTATATATAAATTCGTGAGTTCAATAATCTTTTCCAGCATTTTATCTCACCCCATATCCATCTATGTGTACCAATTATACTCTATATCCGCTCTATTTTCAATAGTTTTTAGAACAAATGTTCTCTTCTTTTTCAAATAGCCACTTCTATACTATACCGTATTTTCCATAAAAAATCTATCCGAATATCTGTCCCGTTCATTCTTTACCTTTACTAAAATCTTTACATTCCGATAGCAAATCCCCACCAGCCAGTCAAGAGTAAACTGAACGGCTACGCCGCTCTTGACTAACTGGCAGGGCTTCGCTTCATGGTAGCTAAGAGGGCTTTAAGCAGCCCTCCGGCTATCACCGGGCTTCCCGATTCTGTTTC
>CAOXUF010000126.1 GCA_948560485.1 uncultured Eubacterium sp. | reverse complement strand
AATGGTAGATGAGGCCGAAAATGGTAATTATATTCAAAAAAGATTTAGTGTTGTCGCTGATTATTAAATAGATTGAGGTAGTAAAACATGAAACAAAATGAATTTTGTCATAGCATTGATGTTCTGAAAGATAAAATAGAACATTCAGACTATATTGTAATTGGTGCCGGTTCCGGACTTTCCACTGCTGCTGGTCTCACATATGACGGCAAACGATTCACAGACAATTTCCATCCCTTTATAGATAAATATGGAATAACCGATATGTATTCCGCCGGATTTTATCCATATCCCAGTGCAGAAGAGAAATGGGCTTACTGGGCAAAACATGTTCTGATGAATCGTTACGAGATTGCTGAAAACGGCTTGCACAAAAAACTATATGAATTGTTCAAAGACAAAAATTATTTTGTTCTGACTACCAATGTTGATGGTTTATTTGAAAAAGCAGGCTTTGATACGAACAGAATATTTGCAACTCAGGGAGATTACAAATATTTTCAATGTAAAAAAGCCTGTCACAATAAACTTTACAATAACGAGTCTCAGGTTCGGACAATGGTCTCCCATACGGAAAACTGCAAAATTCCTAGTTCTCTTATTCCCAAATGTCCTGTATGCGGTGGTGAAATGGAAATGAATCTACGCTGTGATAATTATTTTGTTCAGGATAAATACTGGTATGACTGTGCTGAGAGATATAAGAAATTTATTCACAAAGCACAACAGAGCAATGTACTTTTTCTTGAACTTGGTGTAGGGCTGAATACACCAGGGATTATCAAGTATCCCTTCTGGCAAATGACTTATGAAAATAGAAACGCTTTCTATGCCTGTATAAACTTGGAAAATGCTATATGTCCTGCTGAAATCAAGGAACAATCTATTTGCCTTAATTTCGATATCGGGCAAGTAATCGATACACTAATTGAACAATAATATGATTGGAGATTTTATGAACCGGTTAGAACTTATAAAAACACTAAATAAAATGCTTTTGAATGAAATGCCTATGTATCAGCCACAGGCAGATACTTTTTCAAATGATATTCACTCTCAAAGAGATTTACTTAGAAGTCTTATGAATATCAGACCTGCCTTGCCATTGAACCCTGAGTTTGTTAAGTTGCAAAATGAATTACTTTCAACAGAAACTGCTGAAAGGGGTGTTGTTGATGTGAACTCTCTTCCTACTACTTCTGATGATCGAATTATCCTGTGGCAGGGAGACATTACAAGACTGAATGCTGATGCTATTGTCAATGCAGCTAACTCGCAGATGCTTGGCTGTTTTGTTCCTCTTCACAGATGTATTGACAATGCCATTCATTCTGCTTCCGGACTACAGCTTCGTGATGAATGCAACAGGATTATGGCTATACAGGGACATGAAGAAAAACCTGGCCATGCCAAAATTACCGGTGCATATAATCTTCCATGCAAACATGTAATTCATACAATAGGTCCCATTGTGCATCATGGTCTCAATCCCAGACTGGAATTACAACTGGCATCCTGCTATCGTTCCTGTATGGAACTTGCAGCTAAACATGGGTTAGAAAGTATTGCATTTTGTTGTATTTCTACCGGTGAGTTCCATTTTCCGAATGATAAAGCTGCTGAAATCGCTACTAATACAGTCACTGAAATGCTGGGCAAATGTACATCCATAAAAAAAGTAATATTCAATGTGTTTATAGATCTAGATTTTGATATATATAAAAAATTACTCTTTTAAACGAAAAAGGATTTTTTGCACGAATACTTCTCTGCAAAAAATCCTTTTCTTATATTAAATTTTGCTTTACACAAAATGTGTAATTTTCATTAAATTTGTAACCAAGCGTGTTTATTATCTATAATCTTTCTTCTTTACTATCTGCACCGATATCAATGCTGATATCACATACATTGCCAAACCAATCATCATTGCCAATGCCGATACAATTTCTTTATATTCTATTACTTTAGATACCAACCCCATTGCATCTATCTCTGACAATACAGAAATAATAGTGTTAGCCCCAAACCATAAAATAATACATGGCAGCATAATAATTGATGACCTTATTCTCGGATTCAAATTCCGTCCTATCAGATAATAAGCGACCATTGCTATAGACAGATAGGTCAATGTGACTGCCACAAATGTCATAGAAACCACTCCTAAATCCACTACTTTTAAGTCTGTAAATCTACTCATAACGGTACATATTACAATTCCAAGCACCAGTTCAAACAAAATGCTTAATGCACCTATCAAATATCTACCAAACACTTTATCCCGATCCTTTGCAGGAAGTAATCCGTCAAACCCACATTCATTCTTTAATTCATATGTAAAAAGTGAAGTCGGTGTAACTACTACAACCAATGCCATATAACTAAATATCCCAAGAGTTGATTCCATTGTATATCCCATCATCGCTCCGAGAGGTGCAAACAATACAATCGAAATTAAAAATAAATATTTACTTCTTCTTAAATCAAATTTAAAAAAATTAACTGCACCCATTTATCTGTTCCTCCTATCCTTAATGCTGTGAAGCATAATCTGTGCGATTTCCGGTTTATCGTATGTAAACTTTCCACCCAGTTTTTCTACATCCTCACTCTTTATAATTCCCTCAAATCCGTATGTCTTCTCTTCCAAGCCGATAATATACTGCTTCTGCTCTCTTGTCAGTTCCGATACATCACCTTTTACCACAAGATAATCCTCCAGCATTTCATCCTTTGATTTATCCAGAAGAATTTCCCCATTATCAATAAATGCAATATAATCTGCTATCTCTTCTAAGTCACTGAGTACATGTGTAGAAAACAAAATGCTTCGCTGCCCATCTTCTATATATGCCTGTAAATCAGAAAGCAGTTCATCTCTTACCACCGGGTCAAGCCCATTGGTCGCTTCATCTAAAATCATCAGTTTTGAATCCCTGGAAAATACACAGGCGAACATCAATTTTACTTTCATTCCTCTGGAAAAATCATCAATCTTCTTGTTTGTAGGAAGACCATATCTTTGAATAAGAGAATCAAACTTATTCTCATCAAAGGTTTTATAAAAATCTTTCAATGTCTTCTTTACTGTCTTAATTTTCAACCCCTTCGTAAAATAAGATTCATCACCTACATAAGCAATACTTTCTTTATATTTTACGGGATCTTCATCATATGTTATTCCATTCACTTTGATGGTTCCCTGCTGATATTTACATATATGATTAATCATATTAATTGTAGATGTTTTTCCTGCACCATTCTGCCCTACAAAACCAAATATATATCCTGCCGGTATTATTAGTTGAATGTTTTTCAAAGAAAACCCTTTATAATGCTTACTTAAATTTTCAATTTCTAAAATATTCATTACGCTCTCCACTCTTTCTTTTCAAAAAATTACTGCTCCCATACAGATTTGAGTATCTGCTGTACCTCCATCTTTGTCATTCCTATCTGTTTTGCAGATTCCACTGCTGTTTCAATTCCCTGCTCAATCCGCATAAGAAACTGTTCTTTCAGCATATTATTATCCTTCGATAAAACGACACTTCCTTTTCCCTGCATCGTAGCAATAAAACCTTCCTGTTCTAAGTCGCTGTATGCTCTTGTTGTTGTAATTACGCTCACTCCCAAATCTTTCGCCACGCTTCTGATAGAAGGCAGTACCTCTCCTTCTTTTATCTGGCCATTTAATATTTGTTCTTTAATCTGCTCTCTAACCTGTGCGTAGATTGGAAGTTCTGATTGATTTGATATTATTATTTTCAAATGATTACCTCCAGTTTTTTCAATGCATTGTTTATACTGTTTATATACCATTATATACAGTATAAACAATTTGTCAATAATTTTTCTATAAAGATTCAATTTTAAAATTATTGTAAATACTCATTTATTTGGTAAAATAAATTTATGATTAATTTAGATAAAACCAAGATAATCCTGGCCTCACAATCGCCCAGACGCAGCGAACTGATGAGACAGGCAGGTTATGAATTTGAAATAATCGCGTCTACAATTGAAGAAAAAATCACCCAGACAAAGCCAAATCTGGTAGTGGAGGAACTTTCCCTGCAAAAAGCTGACAATGTACTGGATATGATTTTACAATCTATCGACTTATCACTGATGGCATTTGATGATTTATCCTTAATGATTATCGGTGCTGACACAGTTGTCAGCAAGAATGGAAATATTATGGGAAAACCGAAGGGCAAAGAAAATGCTTATGAGATGATTGATTCTATTCAGGGGCAGACACATCAGGTTTATACCGGTATTACAATCATCGTATATGATTTTAATACCGGAGAAAAAACTTATAAAACTTTTTCAGAATCTACCAACGTTACATTATATCCTATGACACCTAGCGAAATCACTCATTATATATCTACGAGCGACTGCTATGATAAAGCCGGCGGATATGGCATTCAGGGAGAATTTGCTGTGTATGTAAAAGAAATAAATGGGGATTATAACAATGTGGTAGGCCTTCCTATTGCCAGATTATATCAGGAAATGAAAAACTGCATGTAGGGTTTCTCATAGTGTTACTCTTTAGCAGAAAGGTAAGGAGTAACTGTTGTGTCAGACAAATTTTATCTTTGTATTGATTTAAAATCGTTCTATGCCTCTATTGAGTGTGTAGAACGTGGTCTTAATCCCATGACAACGAATTTAGTTGTTGCAGATATGGAACGTACAGATAAAACAATTTGCCTCGCTATTACTCCTGCAATGAAACAACTTGGTATCTCCAATCGCTGTCGTGTATTTGAAATTCCTTCTAATGTTCCATATATTGTTGCTCCTCCACGTATGAAAAGGTATATTGAATATGCTGCTGAAATCTATGCTATTTATTTACAATATATTTCAAAAGAAGACATTCATGTTTACTCCATTGATGAAGCTTTTTTAGATGTCACTAACTATCTTTCTCTATACCATACGGATGCCCTATCTCTTGGCAGACGTATTATGAACAATATTTATCAATCCCTGGGAATTCCTGCTTCCTGTGGAGCAGGTACCAATCTCTATCTGACCAAAATTGCTCTTGATATAACAGCGAAGCACTCCCCCGATTTCACCGGCTTTCTAGATGAACATACGTATCGCAGTTCTTTATGGACTCATACCCCTCTCACAGATTTTTGGAGAATTGGAAATGGTATTGCAAAGAAACTTCACTCCCTCGGAATTTATACGATGAAAGATATTGCCCATGCAGATGAAAATTTACTTTACAGTGCTTTTGGTATTGATGCAGAACTGTTAATTGACCATGCCTGGGGAATTGAACCCACTACAATCAAGGATATTAAATGTTATAAACCCCAAAATCACAGTATTACAAGTGGACAGGTTTTAATGCATGATTACAATTTTGAAGATGGAAAATTAATTATCAAAGAAATGGCAGACCTTATCTGCTTAGAATTGCTTTCACAAGACCTCATTACCGGTTCTATCACTCTGCATGTCGGATATTCCAATAGATTCAATGCAGCACCGGCACGCGGAACAACAACGCTTGATATGGAAACCAATTCTGATTTCATCATTATTCCTGCGCTGTCCGGTTTATACGAGGATATTGTCAATCCTAATCTTTCTATCAGAAAAATCAATATTACATGCAATAATGTAAAACCTGAAGAATATCTTCAATACCCTTTTTTTGTTGATATAGAAAAACTAGAAAAAAATCGTCAACTGCAAAAAGCTGTCTTGGAAATCAAGAATAAATATGGAAAAAATGCTGTTTTAAAAGGTATGAATCTCCAAGAAAATGCTATGACAATAGAACGAAACAAACAAATTGGCGGACACAAAAGCGGTGAATAATTGATAATACAAACTTAATAATATGGGGGAAATATTCGTGGCTGAAAAACCAAAACATAAAATGTCAACAGCGGACCG
Source organism: uncultured Eubacterium sp. (assembly GCA_948560485.1). The sequence continues at coordinate 527 of CAOXUF010000126.1, read as the reverse complement.
CGCCAAACAATTTATGCCTTTCTCTGCATTAAAAGGTTTAGATGAGGCCTTAAAAGAAAAAGAAAAAATTATCGTTCCCAAAGTTGAACTGTCAGAGGACAGTATGGTAGAACTGGATAGAAAAATGCATTTACTAAAAAATGGAATGATAATTACTGTTATCTATTTTTGTAAGGATGAGTATATTAAACTGACCGGAATTGTTGCTAAAATAGATATCAATAACCAAATATTGCAGATTGTAAATACACGAATTAAATTTGATGATATATATGATATTTTGATCCAAGAACCTTAAATTTTATGGGAAGAGTCAAAAAAGCAGCTATGGTATCAGGACCATAGCTGCTTTATTCCTACAACATTCTGATTTTCTTTTGCCATCTCCCTTTTTTCTTAAATTGAACATATACTTTATGCTTTACCCGATATGACATTCTTTTCATTTTCATCATTTCTTTTTTTCTTTTTTATTTTTAGGTAAATTAATCACAATATTTTTTTTATTTTTTCCATACTTAAATATA
>CAOXUF010000125.1 GCA_948560485.1 uncultured Eubacterium sp. | reverse complement strand
GTAATCACTGTGTAATTTAAAGACACTTTGTGCATCCTGCACAAAAATCACCTCCAAAATCCATATTAAAAAAATTCGACTATTAGGCAGAAATTCGTCGAGGCACATCTTCCGTTTTTTGTAAAATTGCCTTTCGACGAATTTTGTTCACTGATTTCATTTTCCCGGACTGGTTATACCCAGCCGGACACCATGAATCTGATGTTCCAAAAAGTATTCTGATTATAGCATATGGTTCTTTATTTGTACAGATAAAAACGAGAAGTTTTAGAACAAACGTTCCGAAACATCCGTTCTTTCGCAAAAATAGGAGTACTCTCGTTTTTGACGAAAATACTCCCTTCACTTCAAATTGTCACCCGTCTTCGCAAATCTATACAGTCTGTTTTCCATACCGTTTTAAATAGGCAGATGCCTGTTCCAGAGACAGACCTATCCGTTCCTGCATTCTTTTCAGGAGCGTTGCATCATCAAGACCTTCTTCCTGCCCTAGCTCTATAAGCAACTGTGCTTTTCCCTGGCTTATCAACCTTTCCGATTCTGTCTCAATTACTGTTCCACCCATAATACTCACCAGCCTTTCCTCATTTTGATTTCCATTTGTAATATGTGTAATGATGGTATTTATAAATCCTTTTAAGTCGATCAGTTCATGATCGGTCAATTCCTCCGCTTCATACAAACGAACCAGTTCATTCCTGAAATATTCCAAATCCCGTACTGCGTTCTCTATACTTCCTTCGGATATCATATCCTTTTCATATCTTGCAATATAGAATGGAATATAAGGGAACAACTTCTTTTCAACAATATATTCCTTTGTGAATTCTTCCAGAATTACATTGGGGGATTCATAATTTACTTCCTGCCCGTCCGGAAACGTAAAAGTAATTTTCGTAGTCTTCGGAGTTCTCTCCGTCCGTTTGACATAGATTACGGAAAATCTCGGCATGGGAATCGTCGCATGCCCAATATCCCATGTTGCAAACTGCCTTGCAACAATGAACGCATATTCTGCAATCCTGATTGCCATAGAGCCGTCATCATAGCTCTGACACTCCAGCAGGTAAACCTCACTCCCTATCTTAATCAGGAAGTCAGAAATCTGCTCTTCTATTTCCTTGCTCCCGTCTGCCGTCTCACTTTCAGTCAAATATCCCTCTGACGGTAAAACCTCCACTTTTGTATCTAACGGGTACTCTTTCCCGAAAACGTCATTAATTACGGATATGAACAATCTCTTGTGCTTGCTCTTCATAGTCTTAAACACATTATCGTAATCCGGTGTTTTTTTCTGCATATTTCTTATCCTTTCACAATATTTCCCTCATCTTAAAAGCAAAATATTCTGTCTTTATTATATCGTGGTTTCCCCATTCTGACAACAGCGAAATCAATGCTTTCGCCTTGAAACAAAACGTTTATTACCGTTCATTCACTCACAGTAACAATCTTTTTATTTATCCGGCAAATATTTTTCTGTTTCTATTACTGTATCCAATACCACATCTTTCAAATCCTGCCCGCTCCTTTTCTTTGGCATAACATCATTCATATAGGATACCAATTCCGGTATTTCTTCTGGAATAATGTTCTGATTGTCACCATACACATCTACTGTAATCAGTTCCTTTGCATGACCCATCAGCTTTGATACTGCTTTTGGATTAAAGTCACTCTTAAGCAGAAGCGTACAATATGTACTTCTTAAGTCATGCCATCTTATATCAGGTAATCCGGCGCTTTTAAGAAGATTTTTGTAATGTCTCCAATGAAAATCCTTGCTTCGCGGTTTTCCATAACTGGAACAGCAGATATAATCTGCATCTAAAAACTGCGATTTCCTACGGCTTCTGTTCTTTTCATATATCTTCCGTTCTTCCAAAACTGCCTCGAAAACATAATCCGGTATGGGAAGCACCCTCTTGCTAGACGATGATTTTAAAGGAAGCTCTCTTTTCGTCATAGTATTCTCGCCACTGGCATTGGGATTCCTGTCTAATTCTTTCCCCAGTTGGCGTTCTACTGTCAAGGTACGATTAATATAATCAACATCTGAATATTTCAATCCATTAATTTCTTGACGGCGCAATCCCATCAACACATTAAACAACACCTGCATATGGATTTGCGTCCTTTTGCTGGCTTCCAGTAAAATCTGTATCTGCTCCATTGTCAGTGTTTTCTGAATATCTATATTCCTGGTATGGTACGGTTTAGCTTCTACAATCTTTGGTAAATTAACCCCTTCTGCCGGATTCACTGAAACCAGCTTATGAGCCGTAGCATAGCGGAAAGACACATTCAGAACAGTCTTAACATGCCGCACAATATGGACTGAACACTCCGCGCGGTTCTTATACAGCCTCTGGATATCCCCTCTGCTTAGCTCCGTCAGTCTTTCTCTTCCAATATATGGAATGATATGATGCTTTACTGTTTGTGAATATACAGAATAAGTATTAAAGCTCCCGACTCTTTGTCTGATATCATATTCAAGCCAGTATTCCAAAAATTCTTTCAACCTTACATGACAGTTTACCACATAGGTGCCGTTACTTAACTCGCCTATCGTTCTCTTTTTAGCATCCTCTGCTTCCTTCTTCGTCTGGAATCCTGATTTCTGCTGTATATGTTTCGTGCCATCCTGATATTTCAGGATGACACGATAAGCATAATTATTTCGTTCAGGCAGTTTAAAGACTGACTTTACATCCCAGTCCACATAATTCTGCCTCTTTAAATCCAACACACTCTCACGCCCCTTCCGGCAGGAAACTATTATTTAAAAAACCGCGAATCTTCTCTGTCTCATCCATAACCTCGCAGTAATATTCAAACGTCGTATTCAGGCTTGAATGTCCAAGAAGCGCGGATACTTTTATCAGCGGAACTCCCTGCTCTGTCAAAATGCTTGCATACATGTGTCTCAGACTATGGACAGTCAGATGCGGAAGCCCTGCCCTTCTGCAGAGTTTCGTCAATGCCATATTAAAGGAAGATGTGGCGTGGGGCAGACCATTTTCACTGCAGGACAAATAATCTCTGTCTATGTAAGCATCACCCAGCCTGGTCTTTCTAAACGCATTCTGCCCGTTTCTTTTTACAACCTCTTCCATAACTACTGCTGGAACTCTGAGGGTTCGATAACTGTTCGGAGTTTTAGGCGGCTTTTCGATTACCTGATATTCTGATATCTTAGCCTGTCCTTTTGGAATAATTGGATTGGACGTAATCTGCCGGGAAATCGTAACAGTCTTTTTAGACAAGTCAAAATCACCGTATTTGAGCCCCGCAATCTCTCCTTTCCGCAGACCTAAAAACAAACCGAGAAGTATTTCCAAATACCAGTTATTCTCCGAAGCCTCTTTCAAGAACAACCGTATTTCTTCCTTATTAAGTACAGTAACATTTGCCTTCTTTCTTTTGTATGGCTTTGTTGCAGGTACAGGGTTATTGGAAATATAACCCTGTACTGTCGCGTCCTTTAGCGCGAGATTTAATAATTCCCGGCTTTTATTACCCGCAGATTCACATATTTTAGACGTCTTAAGAAGTAACGCATCCAAATACTCCACACTGATATAGCGAAGCTTAACCCCTCGGCTCAAATTTGGCAGAATTAAATTATACAGCACATATGACGCCAACATTCGTGTCGTATTCTCAATTCGGGGGCTGTAAATTTCCTCCAGCCAATAAATCAGATAATCTTTTAAATCAAAATCGGACGAAGCGCTCGCATGGTAACTACGGTAAGCTTTGGAAAATTCTTCCTCAGACCGCCGGTAACTCTTCTCAGCTTCTTCGGGCGTTGCAAATCCGCCCTTTTTCGAGTATTTTGTGGTTCCGTCTTCCTGCAGTATCTTCACGCGGTGATACCAGCTTCCTGCCTCAAAAAAGGCAACTGTTTTCTTCTTTTCCGTCATAAGCAGTGCCCCTCCTACTTGACTGCATTAAGCCAGTCATCAAAAGATTTCTGTGGCACTCTTACAAGTTTACCAACTTTTATAACCCTGAAAGGCTCCTGTTTACGATAAACCTCTTCAAGGAATTCATAGGTTTTACTACGCCCCAAAGACAGTGCTTTCTGTACATCTGAAGCAAGATAAACTTTTGTTTCCTTTACTTCCATGCTTTCATTTTCAATCATTGTATCTTCCTCCTCTTTCTATCCACACACCATTATTCTGTCGCAATCATTTTTTATGCAATACCAACTTTGCCGCATGGATACTGGCTTTGTATGGTTTTTATACCTTAATAAATGATTGAGACGCTACACTAGATGATTTCTTATCTTGTCATATATATCTTTCACAGCAATCACAGTATTCAATGGAATACCGCAGGTTATGTACAATCGCGAGTCACGCCATACCCTGCTGAAATGCTCACGAACAATTTTAACAGCCTGTTCATACATCAAATAATCTTGCCAAACTGCTCCCTGTCCATTTTCTGGAAAGGGGAGTTTTTTAAACATCCCCTTTAGCTCCGTCTCAAAAATTCCTACATGATACGGTGTTAAAAAAACTGAATAGATTTCTTTATCTCGTACATCATACAAACAGTTCAACCGGATATTTTCTCCGGTCACCTTGCCATGAGCCTGAAGAAAAGCCTCTTTCGCCTGCTCATAATTTTCAAATTTCATAAGCTTTAAATGCTCAGCATATTTTTTTCGTCCTGATATTTGCCGCGACAAAAAGATTCCTGCTTTAAACTTTGTCTTTCCTATATAGCAGGGAACTTTTATCCCTTCTGCCGTAAAATCCATACTGTCTCCTCTCCTTTCTTCTTCCCGGAAACCGCGTATATCTCCCACCCTGAACCCAAACAAGACAAAGCTGCATTTATCTTCTTGATTCCTGGTATCCTGCTTTCTGAAACAAATAAATCAGGTAACAAAATGCGAAAAAAGCTTTTAATCTCTTCCCTGAATTTCTTTTGTTCCTGTTTTCCCATTGGCTTGCCTCCATTGGATATAAGATATTCCTGCAAATGCTTCTGTTCCTTTTTCTTTTTTTCCGCGGCCAGGTCAATAATACTGCTTTCTTCCACTTCCTGCCCTATCCAAGATAACTGTTCCTTCACGAACGCATATTCATCTTTTTTTAAAGCGTTCAATATCCTCTCACAAAATTTTTTTCTCCGTTCGAGATTATCTTTTGCGATTGGATTTAATAGCAGCCTACCTTCTCGGATATCAAAATATTTCCGGCAAATTTGATATATATCTTCCGACCTCATCATCTTTCTCATGAGAGTTTCCGATGATTTTTGTATTGTCTCTAATTCCGGCAATATCTGTTCCTGGAGCACCCATGAAAAATATTTCACAGATTTTTGGGGGATGTAAAGAGTAAGCGGTATATTATCACTTTCACATCTACGCCGTCTTCCCAACATTTGAAGGAATTCCGTCTGACTGGTTGTATCAACCACAATTCTTTGAATTCTACTGTCATGCAACGATATACCATTGTCCAACACTTTAGTCGTTACCAGCACATCCGTTGAAAAGTATTCTTTCTCAACAATTTCGTGCATGACTTCGTCCTCTTTATTATCAGCACACAAAAACGCACATGACTTCTTAATATTTTTCACCAGTTTTTTGCTAGCCTGTTCTTTGTTTGCCTGGAATACAAGCCATTTTGCACCAGAATTATCTTTATTGATTTCCTCAACAATATCCTCGACCGTTTGAAATACAACGATTTCATATGGAACGATTTCTACAGATATTTGATAGAAATACAAAAATTCCGCTTTCCCATACAATCTGTTGATCATTTTCTGCGGCTCCCGCCAGTAAGTAGTTTTGTACTCATCTTCATCCTTTTCTATCCAACCACCATTATAGAACCCCAAATATTGCAGAGCACTGTCTATTGTTGCTGATATCGCAATAAAAACATTTTTCTGCATTACAGGAAACCATTCTACAAGTCTGCTTATTTGAGGGTTAAAGGCGGAGTCCTCTGCTAAATAATGAATTTCGTCCGCGACAACGTAAAAATAGAACGGATTATCGTTCAGAATGACATTATCTTGCAGACGCTCTTGCAGGGTTTGATATGTCATAAACGTTATTCCCGGCAATTCTGCTATTTTTTCGTCTTTTGTGTCTCTGTATGAGATATGAAATAATTCGCAGACTTCTTTTATAAGCTGCTTATGGAGTATTTGACGATTAGACAAATACAGAATTTCCCGACCCAAAACTAAAGCCATAGGCAGTAAAGATTTTAAAATAAATGTCGTTTTCCCGCTTCCAGTCGGCGCATTGATAAAAACCATGTCGCCATCTTGCCATCCCAGAACATCCGATGCTATAATATCCTTGCAAAACATCATTTTCACCTCCTTGATAGCTAATATTTTACATGAATCCCAAACAGATGTCCTCAACCAGACCCGGCGAGCTTTTTGCAACTGATTAAATCTTTACTGTAAAAA
>CAOXUF010000124.1 GCA_948560485.1 uncultured Eubacterium sp. | reverse complement strand
GTTGCAGGATTATTGCGACTACGATTGTTTGTTTACATCATATGGGGATTTTTTTAGTATTTTTGCCGGAATATATATACATAAAAAAAAGAAAGATTTGAAATGGATTTTTGATATAAGAGATTCTATTTGCCGTTATAAGTTTACACCTGATTATGTACGCTGGATAGCAAAATATTATGAAAGATATATTTGGCGTGAAGCTGACTGTATAACGGCGGTGTCAAAGGGGATATGTCGGAATATTCCAAAGAAATATTGGAAAAAAGTGCATTGTGTAACCAATGGGTATGATGTTTCTGACAGAGATAATATTGTAATTGATAAATATGACAATGGGAAAATAAAGTTTGCTTATACAGGAGCGATGTACGGAGGATTGCAAAGTATTACGCCTCTGTTTTCATGTATAAGGGAGCTTATCAATGAAAATAAAATCAAGAAGGATAAAGTAGAGATCCATTTTGCCGGAAAAAATACAGCATATGAAATATTTCTGTCGCAGGCAGTAAAATATAAATTAAGTGAATTATGTATATATCATGGAAAAGTACAAAGAAAGGAAGCGTTGAAGCTTCAGATGGAGTCGGATATTTTACTTGTTTCAGCTTTTGATTATCAGGACAACGTGATGGGAGTGATAACGGGTAAAGCATTAGAGTATATGTCAGCTAATAAACCTATCATTGCAATGATAAGCGGAGACAAAGATAAGAGTGAATTAGCTGAAATTATACAAAATGGAAGATTAGGGATAGCCTATGAGGAAGCGCATCACGCCGAAGATATTAAGTTGTTAAAAGAATACTTGCAAAATATATTTAAAGAGTATGAAAAGAAGGGAGAAATAGCATACGAGCCGAATAGAAGCGTATTACGAAAATATGATTATCGGTATTTGAGCAAAAAGATGATGAAGATTATGGATGCAATAATGAGTTAATCATTTAATAATTATTCAGGATGCTTATTAGAATGAAGATTATTTGAAAATAGGAGGAGATAAGGAATGCGATACGCACTAGTAGGTTGTGGGAGAATTTCACCAAATCATATTGCAGCAGCACAAAACAATAAATTAGATATCATTGCCATTTGTGATGTGGATAAATCTTGTATGGAAGATAAGGTAGTAAAGTTTAAATTATCGGATGCTGTAAAGCAATACACGGACTATAAAGAGATGATAGAAAAGGAAAAACCGGAGTTGGTAGCAATTTGCACAGAAAGCGGCAAACATGCAGAGGTTGCACTGTTTTGTATCGAACATGGATGTAATTGCATTATTGAAAAACCGATTGCACTTTCCATAAAAGATGCAGATGCTATTATCTCTGCCAGTATCAAACATCATGTGAAGGTCAGTGCGTGTCATCAGAACAGGTTTAATAAATCAGTGCAGATCATACGGGAAGCAATAGATATGAACCGTTTTGGAAAGCTGTTTTATGGAGCTGCCCATATTAGATGGTGCAGGGATCATGAATACTATGACAGAGCGTCCTGGCGTGGGACATGGGAACAAGACGGCGGTGCTTTGATGAATCAGTGTATCCACAATATTGATTTGCTTCGTTGGATGATGGGGAGCGAGATTGATACAGTAGTGGGAATGACAGACAGGCTGAATCATAATTATATCGAAGCTGAAGATGTAGGAATTGCCATTATCAGATTTAAAAATGGAAGTTATGGTCTTATCGATGGTACAACGGATATTTACCCTAGTAATTTAGAGGAGACATTGTACATATTTGGAGAAAAAGGGACAGTAAAGGCAGGTGGACAGTCAGTAAATATAATTGAGGAATGGAAATTTGCCGATTTATTGGATAATCCCAAAACGGTGAAAGAACGTTTTCATGAAAATCCACCTAATATATATGGATATGGGCATACGCCGCTCTATGCAGATGTAATTAATGCAATTGAAAATGACAGGCAGCCGTATGTTACAGCGATGGAGGGGAAAAAAGCTTTGGAGCTTGTTCTTGCTATTTATAAATCCGCGGCAGAGGGACGTGCTGTTAAATTGCCGTTGGAAGATTGCGCAACAATAGATTTTGTTAATAGGTTCGATAAATAGTGTAAGAGGTATGACATTATGGAATTCCGGGATCTAAAGAAACAGTATCAGGAGAATAAAGCAAATATTGATGCGGGCATACAAAAGGTAATAGATAATACATGTTTTATTCAAGGCGAGCAAGTAAAAGAATTGGAGGAAACTTTAGCAAAATACGTTGGAGTAAAACATTGTATTAGTTGTGCAAACGGTACTGATGCTTTACAATTAGCGCTTATGGCATGGAATGTCGGTAAAGGTGATGCAGTATTTGTACCGGATTTTACGTTTTTCTCCAGTGGGGAAGTAGTATCGGCTGTAGGCGCAGTCCCTGTATTCGTAGATGTAGATGAGGATACTTACAATATATCAGTACATAGCCTTGAATGTATGATTAAAAAAACAATCGATGAAGGAGCACTGATACCAAAAGCAATTATTGCAGTCGATTTATTCGGGCAGCCAGCATGGTATTCTGAGATAAAAAAAATAGCTGAGAAATATCATCTGTACATTTTGGAAGACGCTGCGCAGGGATTTGGAGGGTCAATCGGAGAGACAAGAGCATGTGCCTTTGGTGATATTTCAACTACAAGTTTTTTCCCGGCCAAGCCATTGGGATGCTATGGGGATGGAGGGGCAATATTTACCAATAATGACGAATGGTCAGAATTATTGAAGTCTATGAGAGTTCATGGAAAAGGCACCTCAAAATATGATAACGTCCGTATCGGGATGAACTCCAGACTCGATACGATTCAGGCAGCTATACTGCTTGCCAAATTTCCTGTATTTCAAGAAATGGAACTAAAAAGCTGCCAAAAAATCGCAGCACTATATACACAAGAGTTAAAGGATATTGTAAAGACACCTGTTGTAAAAGAAGGATATTTGTCAAGCTGGGCGCAGTATACGATACAGATGAGAGACAGAGAGGAGCGGGATGGGCTGCAGAATTATCTGAAAAAGTATAAGATCCCAAGCGCGGTATATTATCAGAAACCAATGCACCTCCAGAAGGCTTTTGCGTCCAATAAATATGATGAATCAGACTATGTCGTAACAGACAGGCTTTGCGATATCGTTGTTTCTTTGCCCTTTCATCCATATATGGATGAAGCACAGGTTGAAGAAATAACTTTGAGAATTCGGGAGTATTTGAAATTGGTTAGATAAGCTTTGGAAGTATTAGAGCTATTATGGATCGTAACAGATTTTTGATGTTTGACAAAAAAGGGATGACAGGAGGAATATAATGGATGCTTATTTTGTACATGAAAGCAGTTACATAGATGAAGATGTAAAAATAGGTGAAGGTACAAAAATATGGCATTTCTGTCATATCCAGAAGGGCGCCAGGATAGGAAAAAACTGTTCTTTTGGACAAAATGTTAATGTGTCAAATAATGTCCGAATTGGAAATGGAGTAAAAATCCAGAATAATGTATCGGTTTATGAAGGCGTGGAATTAGAGGATTATGTATTTTGCGGCCCATCTTGTGTTTTTACAAATGATTTGACGCCGAGAGCAAAATTTCCCAAAGGTTCGGCAGGATATCATAAAACGATTGTAAAAGAAGGCGCCAGTATCGGAGCTAATGCAACTATTGTATGCGGACATACTGTTGGCCGCTGGGCGATGGTAGCTGCCGGAGCTGTGGTAACAAGGGATGTGCCGGATTATGCGCTTGTAGCAGGCGTACCTGCAAAAAAAATTGCATGGGTATGCCAGTGTGGGGAACGGCTCGGTGAAGTTCTTTTGTGCTCCAAATGTAAAAGAAAATATGCTATTGAAAATAATCAGTTATGTTTGATTGGAGGTGAATCGATTGGAGAATGAGAATGGCTTGACATCAGGTTGGCAGGAAAGAATAAAGGGTAAAAAAGTCATTTTATATAATACTAGTGTGTCGAGCATGCTCTCCGGAAATCATTTACATATTCAAAAGATGAACAAAGTATTTGATACATTTAAAAGACAGAAAGATGTTATTTTGTGGTGGCGCCCACATCCGTTGGAGTCGTCTACAATAGAATCTATGCGTCCGGAGCTTTTAGAAATGTATAAACAGCTCAGAAGGAAATTCCTTGAAGAGGATATTGGTATACTTGATGAAAGTGTCGATCTGAACAGAGCTATTGCGATATCAGATGCATATTATGGTGATTTCAGTTCCATTATTCATTTGTACACTGTGGTTGGGAAACCAGTGCTTATTGCTTCTGATAGTGTGCAAAAGACTGATTCATGCAATGAACTGTTCCTGTGGATAATCGATTATTGTATTATAGATACTGTTATGTATTGCATTTCTGCTTACTCTAATATTGTTTATCAAATAAATATTAAGACGCTGGAGGTTGAGGATATTATTGAGTTCGGGGGTGAGTATCCGAAGCGAAATGTTCTTTTCAGCAGTATCATGGCTGTCGATGGAAAACTTGTTATTATGCCGGACACAGGGAATCATATTATTTTTTATGATATAGAAAATAAAAAAGCTGATTATAGGAAATATGGGATAAACCATACTAATAAGCGTTTTGAATATTTCCATTCTGATAAAGACGATGTATTGTTTATGCAGAGAGTAAAAGGCGGCACTGTAAGAATTGATGTGAAAAAAAGTGAGATTATATCGAAATCTGACAAAGTTAGTATAAATTTAACAAAATTTTGCCGTGATAATGACACGATATATTCCACAGAATTATCAGGTAATAAAATTTATGAAATAGATATGGAAAAGGGAGAGGCAAACCTGATTTATACTGGACAGGGATCAGACTGTTTTTGTGAAGCAGCAAAAATAGGAAATATTCTGGTTATTCCTCACCAATCATCCCAGCCGCGTATTACCTTATGGAATCGTGAAAGCTGTAAAAGGAGAGATATTGTAGATTTTCCACAGGACTTTAGATGCTTTTCAAGATATCCGTATGCTTTTATGATTGCGTATCTTGGCAACGTTTATTTATTTCCTTATCAATCAAATATGATTTTAAAGATTGATGTTGAGAATAATTCTGTAAGTTGCTTTAAAAAATTTGACTATGATAAGACGACAGTTGAATTGGGAATATATCTGCAATGTGTTAGACAAAGGGAAAACAAGGTATATGCTTTTAATACGAGAACTAATGCATGGGATGCTATAAATTTTGATACGGGAGAGATATCCTCATACCCAGTCAAAATAAGTGAAAAACTCAAAGATTATATTATAGGGCGATCGATATTTAATATTGATGATACAATTAATAAAAATGAGTCTTTTTATGATACTGAGTTTTATTGTAATACACTTGGCGATTATATAAAAGCTGTTTCCCGGCTATGCAAAAAGGAAGACAGTTTTTTGGAAAATAGCAGTATTGGATATAAAATACATGAAAAAATTAAGCAAAATTGTTAAGGAGAAATTTGGGTATGATTAAGAATGATGAAATAAAAAAGTATGAAAACATTGTTATTTTTGGCGCTGGTGCGGATAAATTTCTGTATAATTATATGATACAGGAGTTGGCTGATAGGATTTCTATAATTATTGATAACGATGAAAAAAAATGGGGACAAATCGCTTATGGTTTAAAAATTTGCTCACCAGAGTGTTTATCAGAACTGAATAAAGAAAGTACAGTTATTATTTCATGTCTTAATAAGAGATACAATGACGAGATCGAAGAACAAATGCATAAGTTGGGGTGGGATAAAAATTTTTATATTGCGAATCGTGATATGGAAAGCGTAAATTCTTATGAATTTTATTTGAACAGACAAGGTGTATCTTCAAAAAATTATACGCCATTGCTTGCTATTATAGAGTTATCAGGTGTATGCAATTTAAAGTGTGTATATTGCCCGTTCCACGGGGCTTTAGATGGAAAAGCCGGTCAGAAAGGATTGATGACTTGGGAGACTCTTCGCGCTGTTACAGCACAGATTAAAAAGATTACATCTATAAATAATTTGGATGTATCTGGTAACGGTGAAACTTTTGTTCATCCAGAGTGGTTTGAGATGACGCAGTATGTGCTTAATGAGACACATATCCCTACGGTCAGAATGTTTACAAATGGAATGCTATTGGATGAAGATAATATTAAAAAATTATTATCTCTTAATGCGGAGTTAATTGAATTATATGTCTCAATTGATGGCAGAACACCAGAGGATAATGATAAGTATAGAGTAGGGTCAAAATATAAAACGATAAAGAGTAATATTGATCTTTTGCGCAAGCTTAAGGCAGAATCCTCAATAGAAGTTCAGGTCACGATCAGAAATTGCTATCCTTTGCGGGAAAACGAGATTGTGGATATACCTGACCTGGGAATGAAAGCAGAAGTCCCGGATTATATAAAAAAGGATTTTCCGGATATGGAATCTACAAGTATAAATACATGG
>CAOXUF010000123.1 GCA_948560485.1 uncultured Eubacterium sp. | reverse complement strand
TTTGGTTTGAGTTAGACTGCAATAACTTAGAAGAAAGGCAGAGTGAATGATTGCAATAATAGATTATGATGCAGGAAATATAAAGAGTGTGGAGAAAGCATTTCAGTTTTTAGGTGAGGAAACAATTTTGTCCAGAGACAGAGATGAGATACTTTCAGCAGATAAGGTGGTGCTTCCGGGAGTGGGCTCATTTGGAGACGCCATGACGAAATTAAAAGATTATCATCTTGTAAACACTATTTATGATGTAGTAGATAATAAGACACCGTTTCTAGGGATTTGTCTTGGGCTTCAGCTGTTGTTTGAAAGCAGTGACGAGACAACAGGAATGAAGGGACTTGGAATATTACCGGGAGAGATTGTAAAAATTCCGGATAAGCCGGGTTTTAAGATTCCACATATTGGATGGAATTCATTAGAGCTGGTAAATAACGGAAGACTGTTTGAGGGGATTGATGAGCAGTCTTATGTTTATTTTGTTCATTCTTATTACTTAAAGGCAAGGGAAGAACAGATCGTAAAGGCAAAAACAGATTATGTGGCAGATATTCATGCATCTGTTGAAAAGGATAATGTATTTGCATGTCAGTTTCACCCGGAGAAGAGTGGAGATGTAGGACTTAAGATATTAAAAAATTTTGCTGGAATCTAATAAGTAATAAAGATGTTTATATGATTGGATTATGTAGAGATTGGAGAAATAAATGCATACGAAAAGAATTATTCCGTGCTTGGATATAAATAACAACAGAGTTGTAAAAGGAACTAATTTTGTGAATTTGAGAGACGCAGGCGACCCGGTAGAGGTCGCAAAGGCATATAATAAAGCAGGTGCAGACGAACTTGTTTTTTTAGATATTACTGCATCATCAGACCATAGGGCAACAGTAGTAGATTTGGTGAGAAAGGTAGCTGAACAGGTTTTTATTCCATTTACAGTTGGCGGTGGAATCCGTACTGTAGATGATTTTAAGGCATTATTACGTGAAGGTGCTGACAAGATTAGCATTAATTCTTCGGCAATCATGAATCCGAATTTAATCAGCGAAGCAGCAGATAAGTTTGGGAGCCAGTGTGTGGTTGTAGCGATTGATGCGAAAAGAAGAGCAGACGGCAGTGGATGGAATATTTATAAAAACGGCGGACGTGTAGATATGGGAATTGATGCCGTGGAATGGGCAATGAAAGCAAACAGGCTTGGGGCAGGAGAAATACTTCTTACGAGTATGGACTGTGATGGTGTGAAGCAGGGATATGATTTGGAATTGACTAGAACGATTGCGGAGAATGTCTCAATTCCTGTAATTGCATCAGGCGGTGCGGGAAGCAGGGAGCATTTTTATGATGCACTTACAGAGGGAAAGGCAGATGCAGCTCTGGCAGCATCTTTATTCCATTATAAAGAGTTAGAAATTATGGATTTGAAACAATATCTGGACGAAAAAGGAGTAGCGGTAAGGATCTAACATAAGAAAACGAGAGAAAAGTTATGAAATATTATTTTATTTTGAACCCTGACAGCGGAAGAATGGATAAAGGGAAAATAGAAAAAAATATCAGGACGGCTTGTTTAAAAAGAGAAATACCATATGAGATAATGTATACGCAAAAAGAGGGTGACGCCAAATCACTTGCGAATAAAATTCCCGATGAAGAGTGCGTTGTTTTTTCCGTGGGAGGGGATGGAACATTAAATGATGTGCTGAACGGAGTTATGGAATCAGAACATAAAGTGTTAGGAAATATCCCGACAGGCAGTGGAAATGATTTTGAAAAGACTTTAAAAAAGCATACTACAGGAATTGTTACAATTGATGTAGGACGGATTAATCATCGGTTCTTCGTAAATGTTGCATGTTTAGGGTTAGATGCCGATGTGGCAGAAAACTTAAAACACGTGAGACATAGAAAATGGATTCCGGTAAGCCAGAGATACAATGCAAGTCTGGTTTATACATATTTTAAATATCAGTTTAAAAAATTAAAAATCACCATGGGAGAGACGCAGGTAGAGAATGAGTGTACGATATTAGCTATTGGAAATGGTCAGTATTATGGCGGTGGATTCCGTATTGCACCGCATGCATTGCTAGATGATGGAATGTTAGACATTTATTTTGTGGAAAAGATGCCTAAGCCGAAAATGATACCGGTTTTATTGAAGCTGCTCAAGGCGAGACATGAAGGTTCGATTTATGTGAAAAGATATTCAGAGAAAAAAATTACAGTAGACTCAGAGGAACTTTGTACATTTAATGTAGATGGAGAATCCATGTGTTCAAAACATTTTGAGATTGAGTTGAAACCAAATGCATTGAAAGTGTTTAATGATAGAAACTTTATTGAAGAAATTATATAAGAAACGTTTTTAGGAGGAAAATTATGGGAATGATTGACAATGACTGGGTAGAATCATTAAATATGGAATTTAGAAAGCCGTATTATAGGGATTTGTATAACTTTGTACGGGAGGAATACAGCAGGACCGTAATCTATCCACCGGCAGATGATATATTTAATGCTTTTCATTTTACACCTTTAAAAGATGTAAAAGTGTTATTGTTAGGGCAGGACCCATATCATAATGTAAATCAGGCACATGGCTTATCTTTTTCTGTTTTGCCCGGAAATGATACACCGCCTTCTCTTGTGAATATTTATCAGGAATTACATGATGATTTGGGATGCGATATACCAAATAACGGTTATTTAAAAAAGTGGGCAGATCAGGGTGTATTGCTGCTAAACACAGTACTTACTGTCCGGGCACATCAGGCAAATTCCCACCAGGGACATGGGTGGGAGCAGTTTACGGATGCAGTAATTCAGGCAGTGAACGCACAGGACAGGCCTATTGTATATTTTCTGTGGGGAAGTCCTGCAAGAAGGAAAAAGTCCATGCTTACGAATCCGAAACATTTGATATTAGAGGCACCGCATCCAAGCCCATTATCAGCTTATAGAGGATTCTTTGGGTGTAAACATTTTAGTAAAGCAAATGAGTTTTTGAAAGCAAATGGCGAAGAACCGATAGACTGGCAGATAGAGAATATATAGGAGATAATATGAGCAATATTGAAAATAAAGTGGTGGAATCACTTTTTTCCATGCAGGATTTAGACTACAAAAGATTTCATGCAAAGCTGATTCCAAATGTGAATGAAGAACTGGTTATTGGAGTAAGAACGCCACAACTTCGAAAATATGCAAAAGATTTTGCTAAGACAGATGAAGCAAAAGAGTTTATCAAGATGCTTCCTCACAAGTATTATGAAGAAAATAATCTGCATGGTTTTATCTTGGAGCAGATAAAAGATTATGATGAGTGTATTGCAGAAGTAGAACGTTTTTTACCATATGTGGACAATTGGGCTACTTGTGATATGATGGCACCAAAAGTATTTAAAAAGAATTTGCCGAAACTTTTAGAAAAAGTAAAGGTATGGATAAAGTCTGATGATACATATACTATCCGGTTTGCAATTGAAATGCTGATGAAATATTTTTTAGATGATGCATTTCATGTGATATATCCTGAAATGGTAGCCAAAGTGAAATCTGATGAATACTATGTGAATATGATGATTGCATGGTATTTTGCCACAGCATTGGCAAAGCAGTATGATTTAATATTGCCTTTTATTGAAAATAAGGAATTAGATAAATGGACACACAATAAAGCAATCCAGAAGGCTATTGAAAGCAGAAGAATTACGCAGGAACAGAAAGATTATCTGAGAACATTAAAAATTAAATAAAAGAATAAATTTTTTCAGATAGAATAATCTCCCACAAAATGTCAAAACTGTAATTAAAGTTTATTACATTTGTGGGAGGTTTTATTATGGAACAAAGTAAAAAAGATAAGAAAAAGAAAAATGAGATGCCTCTGGGATTAGGGTTTGGCCTGGCTAAAAATGAGGAAGCAATGGAACATTTTTCAAATCTTACAGATTCAGAGAAAAAACAGGTTGTAGAAACAGCCAGAACAGTACAGTCAAAAAAAGAGATGAATAGTTTAATACAAGATATTGCAAAAATGTAGGCTTCACAATAATTTAATTTAAAATTCAGGTAATGAAAGTTTATGTTATAACAAAATACTGCACTGGGATTTATATAACAAATCCTGGTGCAGTATTTTTGTTAAAAAATAAATAAGTTATAAATATTATATCATTTTATTATAACAATTCGTTGATAAAATTTAACAAATTTTGCAATTATTAGAAACGGGAGGAAAAGCAAAAATGTTGTCACATTTAGATGCTTTGGAAGCAGAAGCAATATATATAATCAGAGAGGTTGCTGCAGAGTGTGAAAATCCGGTAATGCTGTATTCGATTGGTAAGGATAGTTCGGTAATGCTTCATCTCGCTATGAAAGCGTTTTATCCTGAAAAGCCGCCATTTCCATTTTTACACATTGACACAACATGGAAATTCAAAGAGATGATTGAATTTAGAGATAAAATTTCTGAAAAATATGGAATAGAAATAATTTCTTATTCTAATGAAGAGGGAATCAGACAAGGAATTAATCCTTTTGAACATGGAGCTGCTTATACAGATATTATGAAAACACAGGCATTAAAAAATGCTTTAGATAAATATGGATTTACTGCAGCATTTGGCGGGGGAAGAAGAGACGAAGAAAAATCCAGAGCAAAAGAAAGAATCTTTTCTTTTAGAAATAAAGAACATGCATGGGATCCTAAAAATCAAAGACCTGAAATGTGGAAATTGTATAATACAAAGATTTTTAAAGGGGAAAGTATTCGTGTTTTTCCAATATCCAATTGGACAGAAAAAGATATCTGGCAGTATATAAAAAGAGAGAATATTGAAATCGTTTCTTTATATTATGCAGATTACAGACCTGTAGTTGAGAGAGAGGGAAATATTATTATGGTAGATGATGACAGAATGAAACTTTTGCCAAATGAACATCCCGAAATAAAAAAGGTCCGTTTTCGAACATTAGGATGCTATCCACTAACCGGAGGAATAGAGTCGGAAGCGGATACGTTGGACAAGATTATAGAGGAAACATTAGGAGCAGTTTCATCAGAACGGACAAGCAGAGTTATTGACAATGAGGCGGCCGGCAGTATGGAGAGAAGAAAACGGGAGGGATATTTTTAAATGAAGAGTCTGTTAAAATTTATTACATGTGGCAGCGTAGACGATGGAAAGTCAACCTTAATAGGGCATATGCTATATGATGCAAAACTACTTTTTGCGGATCAGGAAGAAACGTTGGAACTAGAGAGTAAAGTAGGAAGTGCGGGTGGAGAAATGGACTATTCACTGTTGTTGGATGGTCTTATGGCTGAAAGAGAACAGGGAATAACCATTGATGTGGCATATAGATATTTTACGACAGAAAAAAGAAGTTTTATTGTTGCGGATACACCGGGACATGAAGAGTATACGAGAAATATGGCGGTAGGAGCATCATTTGCAGATTTGGCAGTGATTCTAATTGACGCCTCGGCAGGTTTGATGACGCAGACAAAAAGACATATAAGAATATGTGCACTGATGGGGATTGAACATATAGTTTTTGCTGTAAACAAAATGGATGTTATCAAATATCAGGAACAGATATTTCTTGATATAGAAAATGATATCAATGATATGGTAAAGGAATTTCGATTTAAAACTATAAAAATTATTCCGGTGTCGGCAAAGAAAGGGGATAATCTAACAAATCAGTCTAAAAACATGACATGGTATCAGAAAGAAACTTTATTAGATTATCTTGAAACTATAGATGTCTCAAAAAAGAAAGAGAAGGAAGAGTTGATATTGCCGGTTCAAAGGGTATGCAGACCGGATAGGACCTTTAGAGGATTTCAGGGAGAGATTTCTGCGGGACAGTTAAAAGTAGGGCAGAAAGTTCATATATATCCAAACAAAGAGCAGGCGAAGATTAAAAGAATTTTTGTGACAGATAAAGAAAATGAATGTGGAGTAAAAGGGCAGGCAGTAACAGTACAATTGAATAGAGAAGTAGATGTTTCAAGAGGATGTGTCATATCATCCAGTGATCATCTGACAGTAAGTAATGTTTTTAATGCAAAAATATTATGGCTGGACGATACACCATTGATAGAGGGAAAGAATTATTATTTGAAAATAGGAACAAAAATGCTCTTAGGTACAGTGATGAAAATCAAATATAAGATTGATGTGAATGAAGGAAATCATCTGCCTGTGAAAATATTAAATAAAAATGAAATTGCCTCTTGCGATATTGTTTTAAATGAAAAAATTGTTATTAGCCGCTTTGAAGACAGTAAAGAACTTGGTGCATTTATTCTTATAGACAGGGTAAGTAATATGACTTCGGCATGTGGTGTTGTAGAACATACTCTTAGAAGAGGAGAAAACATAGTCTATCATCAAATGGATATCGACAGAACAAAAAGAGCAGCAGGCTTAAATCAAAATCCAAAGTCTATTTGGTTTACCGGATTGTCAGGCGCAGGAAAATCTACACTGGT
>CAOXUF010000122.1 GCA_948560485.1 uncultured Eubacterium sp. | reverse complement strand
TAAAAAAATTCATATATTATCCAAATAAGGAGCATTTATATAATGATAACTTTGAAAACTCTTTATGAACTCATTAAGCTTCATACTATTTCAAACAAAAAAGGATTAAGTATTATTAAATTTATGGAGTACTTAATTGGTAATATTACTCAAAACTCATTTACCGATACAACTTTATATAATCTGTACAATAATACAAAAAAACTGTCATATGATAATCTGAATAAACTGGCTTCATATAAAAATAGAGGAAAAGAATTCATTTCTCAGGATATTAACATTCCTTGTTTCTTAGAAGATGCCAATAATCTACTAAGCAAAGAACTGCCCTATTACACTAGGCTGAATGATTTAAACTCAATACTGAATGCATTTGTTTTTCTACATTTTTTCAATACCTTAAATCCTTATATCCTTTTTCAATATAATGGAAAGGTTTCGCAAAAAAAATATGTTCATTGGGAAGCTATGGAACAGCAAATACTTTCCTCTATGGAAAATAGTAATCTTTTATTTTTAACTGGTAATCCTGGTTCCGGTAAAACACAGCTTTTAATAAATACGCTACCCGAATACAGCTTTACTTCCCATACCGATATTCACTGGCTTGATGCCCATGACACTCCCTTCATACCTTTAAAAGAGCAAATATTAAATATATCTTTTATAGGAATGACGAACAAAAAATTACAACTTGAAGAACTTCTCAGCATTTTAAAAGAAAAATCTTCCACTTCCATACTTATTATTGACCGACCAGAAATTACAGATGAAGATTTATCTTTTTGCAGAGACTACCTGAGCAAGTTAAATCTGAAAATTATTATTACTACCTATCGCAAAGTACTTCCATCTGACTTTGTTGTATTAGATATAGATAATCGTCCTGCCGATAATTTGATAAAAATATTTTATAGCTATAACTCTGATTCTGCTTTTACAGATAATGATATTTATAACCTCTCCAAAAGATATGACAACAATGTTTATGTCTTGACCTTAATATCCAAAGCTTTTTCTCAAAAAAACAATACACTCTCCAAAAATATGCTTCTGGATGAAGATGTTGGAATATGGGATAAAAAAGGAACCACTAAGATACATACTGACTATTATGATTTTGGTAAACATACTGGTCAGCAGATTCTTTTATTGATAGGACATATTTTACATAGTTATGACGTGACTTTTTTAAAAAATCATGCTTCAGAATTATCAATATGGGCAAAAGCGCCCATTTCTCAAAATTTATTATCAAACAGATGGGGAAAGTCTCTTATCAGTACATGTGTTGCAAATGGTATACTTCAATATTATGATTCTGAAAATACAAAGCTTTTTATGCCCCGCCTTATCTCGGATACCATTTGGAGCCAGTATGCAATAGATTGCAACGAATACAGCGAAAAAATATTTAAGCTTATTGATATTCTTGACTATGGTCAGACGCTTTCTCTTCCATATGATGATTTATACCAATTAATTTTTAATATGATTCTTCGCTTCCATTTTCAGGTTACTACCATGCCTTCCCGAATTGGCAGAAATGTGCGAGATACATTTGAAGGCTGGAATATTTTGTTGATAGACATAATTGAACGATTTATGAGACTGGGAAACTACAAGTATGCCCTAAAAATTCTTCCTTATTTATATGTCGCCCACAATAAAAAGAGTGAAGTCATTTTTCCCAAAAAACTACGTTCTATAACAACTCAATTACTTGAAAAGCAAGCCAATTATATGAAGTCCGAAAATATGCCGGAAGCATTAGAAAGCATGATTGATTTTTTCACAAAATTACCTCGAAGTACTCTTTCACCCAAAAATGACACTTCTAAAATAGTTTTTTACCTTAGTACTTATATAATACGTGATATGGCAGATTGTATCATAGATTTAATATTAACTATAACTGGTAACAAACTATTAGCTGAATGTGGTGAAGCAACAGCAAATTGTACAGTTCCAAATCTCACACTGATACTTGATAAAGCCTTTATAATCTTAGCAAAAACTGATCCTTATTATGCATACTATCTGAAAATAGCGCACTTTTATTACTTAACAATATCCTCCAAGCTATTCTATATACCTAACGCTCAGGCATATATAGATTATCTCCTTGTCGAATCCAATTGTTCCTCACAACTGCGCTTTCAAACAAGAGGATTACAGCTTTATTTCAGTCTTACTCTGTTTTATATGCATAATGGCTCTTCATCCTATGACCCTGACTTATTTAGAATTTTTACTTCCGAATACAATAGCTTATATAAAGAATTTACAAAATCAATATGCCCGTATCATACCTCCCACATTTTTTATTCATGCACTTTTTTATTAGCCTCCTACTTGCCTTATACTCTTCACCCCTATACATACCATAATCTATTAGAAAGCATGAAGAACTATAAATCTTTCAATCATAATCAGCTTTCTTTAAACGCCAGACAAGTAAAAGATTATGGAAAAATGATTGATGAAAAAATATCTGAATTACAAAAACAAATGATTATTCCTATATAGTCGTTGTCCATCTTATCCAGGGAAAATTTGCTATCCATATAATAAAGACATTGGCAAATTTTCCCTTCTTTTTACTATATTTTGCTCCTAAATACTCTGACCTCTTCCCTAAATTTAGTAACTAGTATTTACAATAAGAAAGCATAGCCATTCTTTGAACAGTTCTTATAAAACAGCACATATTAATTCAATTACTGTTTCCTTAAACACAAATACCAGTATGATAAGTGTAAATAAAATAATACAAATTTTTGTTCTGTTCACACTATGTCTCCTCCTCTGCAATTCTAACTTTCCCTTTTCCCCTGTCATAATAATAAACAGAATCTGATAATACCTCCTCCACCTCTATGGCATCCTGATCACTATTAACAGTACTAACCATTGCTTTCAGTCCCGCCACACATATTCCTTTCTCATCACAAATGAGCAAAACCTCATGCACCGAACTTGGCAGTATAAAAAGATTACACCCCTTCTCATTTGCAAATGTTTTCAGCATATCCACTCGCAGCATTGCCCTAGCTCCATGAATCCGGTTTTTTGTAGAAAAGATATACATATCAATACCCATTTCCAGTTCCTCCGCCAACTCCGTCGGAAACAGAGACGCCATATTCGTTATGGTAAATTCTTCTTTTCTAAAATTATCTATTGCCGTCAGGTAAAGTTCCTCTATATCAATCCCCCATACCTCCATCTGTGTCCACAAGACTTGGGCTGCCATTTCTCCTTCTTTCTCATTCAGCAGTACAACAAATATCATTGCCAAATCCAATACCTTCTTATATGGCTTGTCTTTCAAATATTCCTCATTTCCATCCATCCTGACCAGCCGGATTCTAATATACGGCTTAACCTGCTCCCAGTCAAAACCATTCCATTCCGCCAACACATCATCTCTCCGCTTATAGATCTCCAATACTGAATTTTTACTCTCTTCTATATTTCCGGTACAGGCATATGCCTCTAAAAGACTGTCTACAAAAATCATCGGCGTTGTATTCTCTTCTTTCGTCTGCAGCACCAGCGCCTCTTGCTTTACATTATTATTCTTAACCATTTCCGCATAATAGACAGACACATTCTCTCCTAACTCTTCCTGGACTTTCTCTCTTAAAGATTCCTTATATGTTTTATAATCCATTTTCTCCACCTCCCCTAAGACAGCATGTTACAGAGAAGGCGGGCTGTAAAGCGTACTCCCGAAATGAATCCCTCTCTCTGACCAATTACAGCTCCCTTACATATTAAATCTGCCAGGGATGTTTTCGTCATATGCTCTATATCTGCTCCCTCAATCAAAAGAATTAACCTCTCATTCATTGCCTCATCCGCGCTCCCCGATGATTCGCTCATGGGAACAAATACCTTGTCATAAATTCTTCCTATTATCATATCTCCTGTCCTTTCTGTATCTTCTATATTTTCTGCAGTTCCTTCCTCACATTTTTCTGATTTCATTTTTCCCTGCTCTGTTTGATTATCTTCCATATCAATAGTCCTCCTGCTATCTTCTCTGTACGCTTACCGGCTCCCCACTATGGACTATGCGGCTTTTGTCTTTGTCTTTTTCAGTCCCTGAAGAGCTTTTTCATAAATCTCCGGCGTCATATCCTCCAGCCGTTCTATTTGATACCTCTCCATAACCGCCTCGATCGTCACCCCGGTACGGTCAAGTTCTTCCTCCAGAACTTTTCTTTGTGTCTCCGCTATGTCTTTTGTTTCGGTTTTCTTTCTTGCTTCCCGTTTCTTCTGCGGCTCCGCCTCCTGCTTTAATTCAAATACCTTATCTCTCTTTCCGTTCAAAATGACAAGCCCGTTGATTTCCCGCTCTTCATTATAAGAAATGGAATCTACTGAAAAACGGTCTGTCGTGATGTACCGGTCCCCCTTCTGCTGGATACTGGCAATTCCTGCAGATATCCAGATAAACGGAGCGGTATAAAGCTCCCTTCCAAGCCCCCAATTAAAACAGGCGCGTTTAAAGGAATCTGAAGCCTGCCCCTTTTCCTTCTCCGAATAGCTGGTGGTCCCTACATCCTGCTTGGCAATCCATTGGCGTTTTTCCTCATCCCATATTTCCACCGTACAATACAGATTCCCGTCAATGCTCTGATGGGTTCTCCTCCAACCGAAGGGAGTAAAAGTTTCATCTAAAATCTTCTGGTCTACGCGGGCGTCCTTAAATAATAAAAGGCTCAATCCCTTTTCATTTACCACCCCTACCCTGCACTCAATTTCATCTGCGCGCAGCAGCCGGAGCATTGGCTGCCCTCTGACGGGTGATTCAACAGCCTTACCATGAATGCCTCCCTTTTCCTGCTCTTCTCCTCTCTTATTCTGTTCCCGCAAATCTTTTTCTTTTATGCTTCCTGCCTTCTTTGCTAATTCCTGTTTTGCTGTCATCTTCTCCTCCAAATAAAATAAGGAGAGGCTTTTAACCTCTCCCTTGTTCCTGTATCCCGCTATTCTTCTGTCTCTTTGATCCCGAAAAGGACTCTCATATAGTCCTGCTTCTCATTTAAAATCCTGATAATAAGTATGCAGTTTCCTTCTATTCTGTAAAAGATATAATTATGCCTGCAAAACAGACTGCGGTAATCTGTCAAAACCCCTGTTGTTTTTACAAGCTCGGTTCCCATATAGGGAAACACTGCAAGATTCCTGACTGTCTTTGTAATCTCCCTTAAAACTTTTGCGGCGGTTTCCTCACTGCCACAAGTATCCAAAATCGAATACTTTACATTCTGCAGATCCTCTTTCGCCTTTGGTGTATATTTCAGTTCCATCATATCCCCAATTCAGCCTCTACTTCATCTGCAGACAGAAAACCTCCCTCTCTTGCAGAGTTTTCTCCTTCTTCCAGCTTGGACATTAAAGTCAACATTGCTTTCATACGGTCGTACTCCGCCATATTTAAAATAACATATTCGCCCCGTCCATTCTTGGTTAGAAATACTGGAGAACCATCTGCAGCCTCTTTTAAAACTTCTGTATAATTTCTTAAGTCTGAAATAGGTTTAATATTCGGCATAAACAATCGTTCCTTTCCTTTTCCCATAGTATACCACCTTTCGCAGAAAATAACAATGTAAATCTACACGTAAATTTATCAGCAAAATTTTACGCTGCCTTTACTGTAAACCTCCTGAAATTCAACGTCTTCCGATACTGCTCATACACCTCCGGTCGTTCCTCCCTAAGCCTCTTTTCATCTATCCGCTGACTACTCACAGACTTCCATGATACCCGGTAGTTTGCATTTTCCGCTGTCTCCGCCTCTCCAAGATACAGCTTTAGCTCCTGTTCGATCTGCTTCTTTTCCGTAGTCATTTCCTCCAAAAGAAGTTCCAGTTCCTGACGGCGGTCTAATTTTTCATCAAAGCCTCTAAGGGGTATGGTCTCCTTCATGGACTTCTGAAAATACCCGGAGATTACCTTATCTGCAAGCTCCGAACCGTCCGGCTTCGGCAGTATTCTTTTCAAAACGTGGTTCTCCCAAAAGTTCTGTTCCATTCGCCGGAGATCCAAAAGCGCTTCCTCATCCCGCTCTATCCGATAGTATTTAAACTCCCTGCCATAGATAACGACCGCGATATACCATGCGTCTGCATTGCAGACAGACATATAGTGATAGCACTGTATCTGATAGGAAATGGGAATTTTTCCGTCCTTCCATTTATCTGCCAGGTAGGGGCTTGCGGTTTTACATTCCAGCCCGGCATTCTCCCCTACAACCATCCGGTCAACATCCGCAAGCATAAACGGATACTTCTCATCATAATACATAAAGTTGGCTCTTCTTACTTTCTTTCCGGTTGTTTCCGTAAATCTTCTTGCCACATAGTCCTCAAGTTCCCTTCCCTGGCGCATTGCCTCGTTGTCAATCTCTGGACCTATGTCAATACTTTGGACAAAAAAAGTTGAAAGATTATGCTGCTTTTTTTAATTCCTCATCCTCCTTTTGCTGAGGTGTCATATAACC
>CAOXUF010000121.1:4479-6547 GCA_948560485.1 uncultured Eubacterium sp. | reverse complement strand
CGTGTGCTCTTCCGATCTTTTTAAAAGCTTTTATCGGCTGTTGACACTCTAATTTTAAAAACACATTTCTATCATCACTTAAATATATAGATTTCTCTAATGGTGTATCTTTAATATATTTTGACAAACGCTCTTTTGCGTCTTTGATATTTTCAAACTTTAATTTTTTCGTACACATTATTTCTCCTATCCTATGTACACAAATATGCAAATATTATACATGAAAAAGATGCTTATTTCAACGAAATAAACACCTTTTTAAATTTTTTTGAATAATTATTCATCTATACACAATTTTATTAATGTAACTCACATATACTTAATGGTTGTTCTATTACATTTGCCATTTTAAAAATGTACTACTTTACCTGCTTATACTTCTTTACAATCATTGAAATACCACCAATAAGAGTTAATACATATCCCATTCCTAAATCAGACAAATATTCTTTCATAATATCTGCCTCAGATATAAAATCAAACATTCTTTTTAGGATGTTCAAAAAACTTATCTCGCCAAATTCCTTTAATTCTAAATAAACTTCTGTAGTCCATGCTAAATGGTTGGCTGCAAATACCATAATTACAGATATAATGGCTGCAATAATAACCCCCTTTTTATCAAGAGAACGTCCTAATATCTCATATCCCTTCATTGCACAGAATATAATTGCAATTCCTGCAATAGAAGCAATATATCCCAAATGATAAATTGCTACCCACAAAGCCACACCTAATAACGAACCTATTAACGCACCAACAATCCCTGTTATCACATTGGATGGTTCAACTGGTTCTAAAACTTTATACTGCTCTTCAATATTAGTTTCTGAATCTGCTACAATCACATCTTCGCCTGAAATATTTTGTTCTTCATAAATCCCCTTTTCTTTTGTTTCTTCCAAATTCATAAATTCCTCCCGTTTCGTTTTGTTCTTGTAATTATATAATATTTTTCTATATGAAACAATCTAAACTTTCTCAACCAAATCCTCTACCCTACAGTAAAGTACTCTTGCTAATACCACCAGATACTCTACTTGTGCTTTATTGATATTCTTCTGTCTTTGTTCATACTGCTGAATTGTTCTCACTGGTATCCCTGTTAATTCTGCAAGTTTACTCTGACTTATCCCTAATCGCTTTCTTCTAATCTTTAAATTCGTTTCCTTTTTAGCCCCTACATATAATTCGTTCATTTGATCTACAAAATGTCTGATATCCATTTCATGATATGGAGAGTACAATTTTAAAATCTTTTTTATTGGAACATATTTTATGATTTCTGCAAAAGATAAACTAGTATACCATTGATAATATGCAAGTGCCCAGCCAAGCCAGTATTCCTTACTTCTATTCACTGTATATTGTGGTTCAACTCTTAATGAACTTTTTCCATTTTCGTCCAAAATATCATATGCTAATTCGACACCAGACTGTCCTGCCACTATAGTTGATTCTCCATGTTCAAAACGCTTTGCATAAGAAGATGCTATAAACATATCAAAAAAATCTTCTAAATCATATTTCAAATCATATACCACAAAATCACACATTCGTGCTAATGATTTTCTTGAACTTTCCAAATAAATTTTATCGTAAGCGTTCATCATTACTCTTCATCTCCTCATCTATAATATTGGTTATATAAATATCTCCCTTCTGTCTACTATTCTTCTCATTATCAAAATATTCTCTTCTTGCTTCTGCATCACGATTATTTCTTTTTAGAAACCATTCATCACTTAAGGCTATTTCATAACCTGCAAATTTAATTTTATCAAATGACTTTTTACTTTTTAAAACAAATTGTTCTCCCAATTCTCCAAGATGCATGGCATTACATAATTGCCGATATGATATCCCACCATTTATAAAATCCTGTGCAAAAGAAAAATAACTATCATCAGCCCGATACCCTATAATAATATCTTTGTTTTGATAATCAACTCCAAAATTATCCCTTATATATTTCTTTGCCTCAAAACCTAATGGTGAATTTGTTTCAAACTCTCTATTTTCTAAAAGAACAGCAAGCCAATGTAATGTAGAATATTCTTTATCATTT
>CAOXUF010000121.1:0-4469 GCA_948560485.1 uncultured Eubacterium sp. | reverse complement strand
TAACGAAACTGCCCATTCTTTTGCCATGTCAATATTTTCTGTGCAGTAAAATCCTACACCATAATCGTTATATTTTTTCCATAACCATATATCGGGGACTTTATGATATTTTTAGAACCATGAAATAATATCATCCTCATACTCCTTAATTCGGACATTTTCCTTATTCTAAGTATACCCCTCAAGGAGTATACTTGTCAATTATTTCAACTTATAAACTTTTTATTAAAAAATTGATGAAAAAAGCACTACAAGAAATATTACTACTGCTATTACTATTATAGATATCAAACAATGAAAAACCTCATTTATTTATGATACGGTTCGTTATTAATTATTCTATAACTTCTATATATCTGCTCTAACAATACTACCCGCATCAACTGGTGCGGAAATGTCATCTCTGAAAAACTCAACTTGAAATCAGACCTGTCAGAAACAGACTGATGTAGTCCAAGCGAGCCTCCTATAATAAAAACAATATGGCTTGTACCCCCGATTCCTAAATGATTTATCTTATCTGCCAATCCTACAGAATCTAATTGTTTTCCTAATATTTCTAATGTAACTACATATGCCTGTTCCGGAATATACTTAAAAAGTCTTTGTGCTTCTTTGTTTTTTATAATATCTATCTCTGTATCTGTGCAATTTTCCGCTGTCTTTTCATCTGCCACCTGAATAATTTCCAGCTTACAATACCTGGATAATCTTTTAGCATATTCCTGAACAGCATCAACATAAAATTTTTCTTTAATTTTACCAACTGCTAAAACTGTAATTTTCACTTTATAACTCCTCTTTTGAACCATATTTTCTCTTTTCAATTATACAGTCTTTCACTAAAAAAATAAATATGTATTACCTTGTTAAAGATTCTTTAATAGTATATAATAAAATTAATTATATTTAACAAAGGAGACTGCTTATGGAAGATAAAAAAATGACACTGACAGATCAGCCAATTGACAATAATCCAATGGTAGATAACCCAGATATTCCGGCGGAAAGTTTATATGAATTTACTGACAATAAAGTTTCTTCTTTTGTACGGTTATCCGACAAATATCAGGATATTACCTCTTCTGCATCAACAATGCTTTTAGTTGGTATTATAGGTATCTTGTTTATGATTTTAGTTTTGGCAGATATTATTCCTTTGCCACTGAATTCATCTACAGCATGGCTTTTTGATTCTGTTATGGGAGGCATTTTTATTATATTTATCATATCTGGTATCATTTCTTTCATGCATGCAAAACAAGTCAAAATTGATGCAGATGAAGAAGATAAATTAATCGAAGAACTTCTTACCTGGGCTGATATCAATATTTCAAAAGAAATGTTAGATGAAGGTTTAGACCTGACTCAACCGGAAGAACTTTTGTATTTTAACCGTGCTGATAAAATAAAGGATAAATTAATGCATCAATTTGAAAATGCAGATGAGGCTCTTATTTATGAGTATACGGAGCAAATTTATCAAAACATATATGAATCTGACAAATAAAACTTTATAATTATTTGAAAGGGACTGTCAAAAGTCCCTTTATTTAAATTTCCCGCTGAATTTTCTTTCTAACTTCTTCTAATGATGCCTCGTTCTTTTTCGCGATTTCAACTAAATCCTCATATTCTATTTTTGTATTTACAACACCATATCCTTTTGACTCTTTCACTCTGACAATGCCATAACTTGTTTCAACTTGTTTGATATTTCTCTCTAATCCATACCGCTTACAAGTATATTCCCGTACTCCCAATGTAGTGGTATGCTTAAATAACAAATTTAAAAGCTTCTCTTTATCCTCTTTTTTGCACATACATGTCAACACGAATCCAGGACGGTTTTTCTTCATAACAACAGGTGTGGTATAAACATCCAACGCTCCCTCTTTCATCATCATTTCTGTTGCATATCCGATATTCTCTGATGTAATATCATCCAAATTGCAGCATAGTTCTATAATTTCATCCATTGAATCTTCTGTTGTTCCAAGCATTGCTCTGACACAGTTAGCTGATGAAAAATCTTTGTTTCCCATACCATATCCAATAGACTCAACCATCATTAGCGGCATTTGTTCAAATGAATCTGCAAAATATTTCAAAATAGCTGCTCCTGTTGGAGTACAAAGTTCTCCGTTTATTTCATTACTGTAAATTGGTACATCTTTAAGAATAAATGCTGTCGCCGGTGCCGGAACCGGAAGAGTCCCATGGGCACACTTTATCTGTCCTCTGCCTACATTTACAGGGGACGCAATAATCCTATCCGGATCTATTTCATAAAAGAGCATACATGCCCCCACTACATCAGCCACTGCATCCATTGTTCCTACTTCATGAAAATGAATGTCCGATATCGTCTTTCCATGGGAATGGCTTTCCGCTTCCGCAATCAAAGTATATACACCTATTGCATCTTTTTTAACCTGTTCGTCTATATCTAAATGCTGAATAAGGTTCTCAATATCTTTTAGGCTGGTATGACTATGAATATCATTATGCGTATGAACATCCTGACTGATTTCCTCCACACCATCTACCAACACTTTCATATGAGTTCCGACAATTCCACATTTCACACTTTTCTCTTTTATTAATTTTACTTTTGGTATACCTAAATGATTAAATCTTTCAACAAAATCTTCCGGGGTATTATGTAATTCAATCAGCGCTGACATCAGCATATCCCCCGCTGCTCCCATATTACATTCTAAATATAATGTTCTCATATAACCTCCATTTATTAACGCATATGATTAATCATATGTGCCATATATCCTGCACCAAACCCATTATCAATATTTACAACACTCACACCACTGGCACAGGAATTCAACATTGACAAGAGTGCTGACAGCCCTTCAAATGCTGCACCATATCCGACACTGGTAGGAACAGCGATTACCGGACAGTCAACCAGACCTCCAATCACACTTGCCAATGCTCCTTCCATTCCTGCAATGGCAATTACTACTTTTGCACTCATCAATTCATCTGCATGAGACAATAATCTGTGAAGTCCGGCAACACCAACATCATATAATCTGACGACTTCATTCCCTAAAACCTCTGCTGTAAGTGCTGCTTCCTCTGCAACAGGCATATCACTGGTTCCTCCTGTCGCCACAACAACTTTTCCCAATCCATCACTTTGTGGAATCTCTCCTACAATTCCTATTTTACTCATTGCATCATAAGTGATTTTAATTTTATCGGAACGCAATTCCTTTACAACAAACTTTGCAGCATCTTCACTCATTCTTGTAATCAACACGTTTTTTTGTCCATTTTTCCAAAAGTTGTTTACAATTTTTACAATTTGTTCTGATGTCTTTCCTGCACCATAAATCACTTCTGCAACACCTTGTCTTAATGCCCTGTGATAATCTAATTTTGCAAATCCCAAATCTTCAAAAGGTGCTTTTTTTAATTTTAATACAGCTTCATCTACACTCACCATTCCCTCAGCCACATCTCTCAATAAATTCCTGATATCCATGTTTTCCTCCATGCCAATTGAATACTACATTTATTTGTTCTTTAAGACTTCGTTCATACTTCCTGTCCGATATCCTTCTAAATCCAAAACAACATATAAAAAACCTAAATCCTTAAATTTTTTGCTAACAACTTCTTTATGTTTCTGTACAAATCTTTCTATCTGCTCCTCTAAAACCTCAATCCTTGCAATATTTCCATGAATTCTGACTCTTGACTGTACATATCCCAAATCTGTCAAAAGTTGTTCTGCCTGTTCAATCATCTCTAATTTTTCCACTGTAATCTCTTCTCCATATACAAATCTTGATGCCAGACATGCCTTGCTTGGCTTATCCCATGTATTCAAGCCTAATTCTTTTGATAAAATTCTAATCTCTGTTTTCGTTAAACCGACAGTCTGCAGAGGACTGAGTACTTCTAACTCTTTTATGGCCTTTAATCCCGGTCTGTAATCCCCAATATCATCAATATTCGAGCCTTCTAAAATATTATTTATTCCATTTTCCTTTGCCAGCCTTATTATCTGTGAAAATATCTCTTTTTTGCAAATATAACATCTTTCTGGTGGATTTTCAGAAAATCCTTTTATCTCAAGCGGACTAATTTCGCAAATAAAATGTCTGATTCCCTCTTTCTCACAAAAACTTTTCGTCTCCTTTGTCTCATCTTTTAGAAATGTTTTTGCACTAAGAGTTATTGCTATTGCATGTTCACCTAAAACATCATGAGCAATCTTTAAAAGAAAAGCAGAATCTGCTCCACCGGAAAAAGCTACTGCAACGCTTTCTAGTGATTTTATATAATTTCTTAAATCTACTAATTTATCATTTACCATAGGTTATCTCACATTCCTATTTTTTATATTCGGTTTAATCCACTCTTTATATCTTAATAGATATTTTGTTATATTTCAAATACTTATCCCTTATATTCTCATATGCGTTCAGGGCATAATAATA
>CAOXUF010000120.1:5170-6552 GCA_948560485.1 uncultured Eubacterium sp. | reverse complement strand
TTTAGTGATATTGATAATTATTGTTACAAATATTTTTGTGCCGACTTATGTACAATGGAGATGGGATAGTGACAGCACTACAAATTCATTTTATGAGTTGGAAAAAGATACAGTAGATGTACTGGTAGTTGGACCGAGTGTCAGTGCAGCAGCGATTAATCCTATGGAATTATATAAAAAACAGGGGATTTGCTCTTATAACCTGTCTATTATTCATGAGCCGATGATTGGTACATATTATTGGTTAAAAGAAGCATGTGAAACACAGAATCCTAAATTAGTAGTGGTGGAGATACAAATAGGAGCACGAAAAAATCCCAAAAAAGAAGAGCGTTTCAGACTATGTTATGATTATATGCGTTTTGGAAAAAACAAAATTGAGATGGCACAGAAGTATTGCGAGTATGATGATGAAGCAAATATTGTAGAATACCTTTTTCCGATGACAATGTTTCATGACAGATGGAAAGAGTTTACGGAATTAAATTATATAGAAAATAAGTCATCTACCAGAGGATTTAATGCATTGGTGAGAACTTATAAAAAAGGTTTTGATGGAACGGATATGTCAAGCGAAGATATGCCGGAGCAGTACAGTGAGATAGATTACGAATATTTAGAAAAAACAATTAAATTTTGTCAGGAACAAAAAATGGAAGTTCTTCTTTTAAGGACGCCGGACCCTACATGGACTGTTGAAAAACACAATGTTATAGAGAGGTGCGCAGAAAAATATGATGTTTCTTTTTTAGACTGCAATGAGAAAAGTACTTTTGAGAAAATAGGAATTGACTGGAAAGTCGATGGGAATGATTCGCAGCATTTGAATTATCATGGAGCGAGTAAATTTACAAAATATCTGGGAGAATATTTAACAGACAATTATGAATTAGAGGACCATCGGGGAGAAAAGGAAGAGGAAAAACTGGGATACGATTTTGAAGGATATAAAAGATATATGGATAATTCGAAAGAGTTGGAAAAACAAATAAAGGCAGGAAAACAATTGTGGAAAGAATAAAATAAAATGGAAAGCCATGATATGCGAGATTATAAAATAATCTTACGTATCATGGCTTTTAAAATGCATATAAAAATAATGTTGACAAATTATATTTTTAGAATATAATGAATATATGAATAGTTGTTCATATGTTATAAAAGGAGAGCGTGATATGAAGGAAAAAATACAAAATTGTGGTGGGGAACATCATCATAATGAAGTGATAGAAAAGATATCAGTTAATATGCCGGACGAAGGAACGCTTTGTGATCTGGCGGAGTTTTTTAAGGTGTTTGCGGATTCTACCAGAATAAAAATATTATATGCATTATCCAGTGGAGAATTATGTGTAAGATCGGAAGAGCACACGTCTGAACTC
>CAOXUF010000120.1:4470-5160 GCA_948560485.1 uncultured Eubacterium sp. | reverse complement strand
ATGTGATATATGGCAGAGTCTGGGACTCACACAGTCGGCAGTATCGCATCAGCTGAGAATATTAAAACAGATGCGGCTGGTTAAGTATAGAAAAGAAGGAAAAACAATATATTATTCACTGGATGATAATCATATTCAGTCCATATTAAATGGTGGATTGGAACATGTTATGGAGTAATTAAGAAGAAAGGGAAGGTAGAGATATGCAGTTAATGGAAAAAATTCTAAATAGAAAAAATGAGCATCATACAGATATTGGTGGACATCATCATAATCATGAGCATTGTCATGATGAACATTGTGCATATGAGCATAATCATGATAGACATGGGCACCAGCATGGACATGGATGCGATTGTTGTGAAGATGGCATAGAAATTGACAGAAGAAAAACAATTGCCGGTGTTGCAGTATTTATTGCAGCTTTTGTTATTTTTCATATTCCGGGGTTGTTTGAATCATTTGGAGAGCAGACAAGAGATACGATAGAGTTAATTGTTTTCCTGTTAATTTATCTGGTAACTGCTAGAGATATTGTGGTAAATGCAATTAAGAATCTGTTTAAGGGAAAAGCGTTAGATGAACAGTTTTTGATGTCTATTGCAAGCCTTGGAGCTTTCTTTGTAGGCGAATATCCGGAAGGATGTGCAGTGATGTTGTTTTACATGGTAGGCGAATTGTTTCAGGACT
>CAOXUF010000120.1:0-4460 GCA_948560485.1 uncultured Eubacterium sp. | reverse complement strand
AAAGATGGAAGCATGGAAAAGGTAAATCCTGATAAGGTGAAAGTAGGAGATGTGATTGTCGTAAAACCGGGAGAAAAAATTCCGTTAGACGGAACAATCATTGAAGGGCAGGGGAGTTTGGATACATCCAGTCTCACAGGAGAGAGCCTGCCGAGAGAAGTAATGTCAGGGCAATCTGTTATAAGCGGCTCTATTAGTATTAGTGGTGCTTTGACGATACAGGTTACAAAGGTCTTTGGTGAATCTACAGTTTCTAAAATTTTGGAATTGGTAGAGAATGCAGGCAGTAAAAAGGCAAAAACCGAAAAATTTATTACCCGATTTGCAAAGATTTATACACCGATTGTTGTAGGGCTGGCACTTGCATTGGCAGTGATTCCACCACTTGTAAATGTTGCTATGGGAGCAGATATTGCGGATTTTTATGGTGTGTGGAATGACTGGATTTACAGAGCATTAACATTTTTGGTAATTTCCTGCCCATGTGCATTGGTAGTTTCTGTGCCACTGAGTTTTTTTGCAGGCATTGGTGCAGCATCTACAAAAGGAGTGCTGATAAAAGGAAGTGATTATTTAGATCAGATTGCCAAATGCAGTACAGTGGTTTTTGATAAAACAGGAACTTTGACAGAGGGAAAATTTAAAGTGACAAAGATTCAGTCAAAGACGGATGACATTGTATTTTTACAAATGGCGGCGATTGCAGAAATGTATTCTAATCATCCGATTGCGAAATCTTTGAAAGAAGAATTGAAAGTAAGAGATGCCAAAACTTATTATGAAATAGAAAACAGACAGAGAGAGATTAAAATAGAAGAGATTCACGGAAAAGGCGTGAAGGCAGTTCTGGATGAAAGTACAATTTTGGCAGGAAATGAAAAACTGATGGAAGCTTTTCAGATAAATTGTGAAAAGACAGGGGTGGCTGGTACGATTGTTCATGTAGCTGTAGACAATCAATATCTTGGATATGCAGTAATTGAAGACAGTATTAAGAGTACTTCTAAAGAAGCAGTAAAGAAACTGAAAGAACTTGGGATTGATAATATTGTCATGCTGACAGGAGATAGAAAGGAAATTGCAGAAAAGATTTCTGAGAGCCTGTATCTGGATATGGTATATTCGCAACTTCTTCCGGCAGATAAAGTTACGCATGTTGAAAAACTGCTTGAAACAAGTCACGGTTTGGTTTTCGTAGGAGATGGAGTCAATGATGCTCCGGTTCTCGCCAGAGCAGATGTTGGAATTGCAATGGGAGCAATGGGAAGCGATGCGGCGATTGAGGCGGCAGATATTGTGCTGATGGATGATAACCCTTTAAGCATCGCAAAAGCAATTAAAATTGCAAGAAAGACCCTTGCCATTGCAAAAGAGAATATTGTTTTTGCATTGGCAGTAAAAGTAATTGTACTTTTATTGGCGGCAATGGGTATTGTGTCAATGTGGGCAGCGGTGTTTGCAGATGTCGGCGTCTGTGCGATAGCGATTTTGAATGCAATGAGAGCAGCAAAATAAGACTGTTTGAGAGAATGAAAGAAAAGTTTTACGCATAGAATAACTAATAAATGTTTATGGATTTGTTGTGAAAAAGAATTTAATTTTATTATTATTAGTTGTTTTAAACATTACTGTATGGTATATAGGAAGAAGTGAAGTAAAAGAACCTGAGAAGTTTGAAAAGGTAGAAAGCAGAGATGCTGTTCAGGCAGGGGTGGCGAGTGACCAGATGAGTGAAAAACCAAAGGTTGCGATTACTTTTGATGATGGACCGAGTACGGTATATACAGAGATACTATTAGATGGATTAAAAGAACGTGGTGTTAAGGCTACGTTCTTTTTGACGGGAAGGGAGATTCAGTACAGTGAAGATGTTGTCCGAAGAATGAGTAAAGAGGGACATATTGTAGGAAATCATACATATTCACATATTGATTTGAAAAGAAGTAATTACGAAACTTCTAAAGAGGAAATTGAAAAGACAAATAAGTGTATTAAAAGAGTGACAGGAAAAACACCTAAGTATATTCGCCCGCCCTATGGTGATTGGGATGACAGACTGTTGGAAGAGACAGATATGTCTATCGTGTTGTGGAGTGTGGATCCGGAAGACTGGAAGGACCAAAATGCAGGTATTGTTGCAAGGCGTGTTATAAAGAATACAAAACCGGGGGATATTATTCTTTTACATGATATTTTTAAAACATCTGTAAATGCAGCGTTTATTATAATTGACGAACTGCAGAAGAAAGGTTATGAATTTGTAACGATTGATAAAATCGACAGTGCAAAGGTCATCAGTAAAAATCAATAAAATAGGAATGTAAAAGTAAATATGAAAATTCAGCGAAACATGTTGTGAAAAGATAGTGCCAATGTTATACTGTTGGAAGTATACAACAAGAAAAGGGGAAGTTATGTTAGGAAAATATTTAATTGTGTTTTTAATTTCAATGGTGCCGATTGTAGAATTAAGAGGGGCGCTTCCGTATGCAGCAGTCTTTGGCCTGCCTATGACGCCATCATATATTATTTGCGTAATTGGAAATATGCTGCCGGTTCCGTTTATATTTTTCTTTGCACGAAAGGTATTAATCTGGGGAGCAGATAAAAAGTTTATCGGACCGTTTTTTTCATGGTGTCTTGATAAAGGTGAGCGTGGTGGAGAGAAACTAAAAGCAAAAGCAGGGCGTGGTCTTTATGTTGCATTATTATTATTTGTAGGAATACCACTTCCTGGTACCGGAGCATGGACCGGTACATTGGCAGCCAGTTTTTTAGATATGGACTTTAAGAAGAGTGTCCTTGCCTGTATGGGAGGAGTTCTGCTTGCAGGAGTTATTATGGGAGTGTTAAGTGCGTTGGGAGTATCAGCGTTTAATGCTGCTTTCTAATGAGGAGTTTTTATGAGCAAAAAACAAATGAATTATAATTATATGTATAAAGGACAGAAGAATCAACAGGCGAATACCGCATATGAAAAATATACACCGGGAACAGTAGGAAAGATTGCGATGGCAATTACAGCACCTTCAGCAATTATTTCGTTTATTTCTGTTATGGTTGCAGTGTTTGGTATGATACAGGCACTAATAGTGACATTTTTTACTTTTATTATTTCGTTAGTTGGTGCGATTGTGATTGCAGTGGATATTGTGCGGTTTAACCGTAAGCAGAAGAAAGCTGCAGGAGTTACTAATGAGCCAAAAGAGATGGATATTATGCGTATTGTACATATGCTGATAGGCATTGGCGTAGGTGTGATTATCGGCTATTTAATCTGGGGAGCAAAGTATAGATAAGATTTTATTGATTATTATAGAAAAGAACAGGAGATTGTTATGAGCGATTTACCAAAAGACCTGGTAATGCTGTTGAGCGTTGTGAATACAAATCTAAGGGATTTTTATTCTGACTTGGAAGAATTTTGCAGGGCAAAAGATGTTAATAAAGATGAACTGGTTTGTAAGTTAGCGACGATTGGTTACGAATATGATAAAGAAACAAATCAGTTTCGGTAAGAGTACTTTTGTACCTATAAGAGGTGGAGGAGTTTATTATGTTAAGACCAACTGCAATCCAAGTAGAAGCAACTTGTGAATATAAGATATTGGTAACATTTGATAATGGAGAAAAAATGCTTTGATGTTGAGCAGTATATAAAGGGTGATTGGTATGGCAAACTACGGTCTTTTGAATATTTTAAATGTGTAACTACATATGGTTATACTGTTGTATGGCCGGATGGGCAGGATATATGTCCGGATGAACTGTATGAGTTAGGAAAAACGACATTATGAGATTGTCTGATAAAAAATGTCCCTCAGAATAGCAGAGGCGCAGAATGGTACATATTCTTTTGATTCTACGCCTTGCAAGAGAGTTCGCTTGCGAACTCTTTATTTATTCTATAGGAAAGTTCTCTGAATTTCCTATAGAATAAATACGCTCCGCTAAGGATGCGCAGCTCGCGGAGATGTAGTTATGCTAACGTAACCGCTCGCGCGCGAAGGGTCGCAAGCGACACTTTATTTATTATAAAATTTAATGTATAATTAAGTAAGATAATAAGCAAGATAATAAGTAAGTTATTTTGATTAGAAGGAGAATAAATTGGATAAATATATACCACCTTTTACAATAACAAATAAGATGCTGTCTTATGTTTCTTCTATATCGGAAAAAATAGGAGAAATTAATTTTATGCATGACTTAGAAACAAAGCCACATTTACGTCGGAATAACAAAATAAAGTCAATATACGCATCCTTGAAGATTGAGGCAAATTCATTAACACTTGGACAAGTAAGAGATGTAATAAATAATCACCTTGTACTCGGAGAGAAAAGAGAAATACAGGAAGTAAAAAATGCTTATATGGCTTATGAAAAGTTGTCAGAAATTAATCCATATAGTGTGAAACACTTAAAGGATTATCATGCAATTATGACCAAGTATATTGT
>CAOXUF010000119.1 GCA_948560485.1 uncultured Eubacterium sp. | reverse complement strand
CCCACAATTTGTGACGCACATTTGGCAGAAAGCAATTTTCAAACACGCTCTAGGACTTTGCACTCCGCTGCAAAGTCCGTAAGAAAGCATAAATTGTACCAAGAGTGAATCCGGCTCTTCGCGAAGCGAACTTTAAATGAGCCGGATTCAGTTACAGTTCTGCCGAAGGCTGAACTGTAACGATTGCTTTGATGAAATGATTTTGCTGTACTTGTTCTCAAGGTAATTGGATTGGGTGAATTTACAGACTAAAAACTGTATTATTGTATACGAAAAGGAAATAATATTAGGAGTAGGATAAAATGGGTGAATATACATTGAAAGTAAGCGAACAGGAAGATTTAGAGAAGTTATATAATATTGCAAAAGAGCAAAATAATTCCATCAATTTCAATCTGGTCTATATGACTATGAAATTGACAGACGAAAATTATGATGAGATTATAAATTATTTCATGGAGCGTGGGATCTCAATGATTCAAGATGATGTTGAACCAGATGTAACTGCATATTCCTGTGAAGGGGAGAAGGTCAGGCCCTTTGATCCTTCCAAGATTGATATTACTATGAAGCCACTGACGTTAGATTCTTTGCTGAAGCGTATACAAAAAGGAGAAATTGAATTTGATTCATCTTTCCAGAGGAAGGCCGGCTTGTGGGATAGAAAACAAAAAAGCCAGTTAATTGAGTCTATTTTCCTGCGGATTCCATTGCCGGCGTTTTATTTTGATGCCTCGGATGAAGACAAATGGCTTGTTATAGACGGATTACAGCGGGTGACAGCCTTGAAACAGTTTGTAGTAGATAAAACTTTAAGATTACAGGAAATGGAATTTTTTCCTGAATTGAATAGATGTGCTTACGATCAGCTTCCCAGAGCATTTCAAAGGAGAATTGATGAGACAGTAATTAATGTTTACCTGGTGAATCCGTCCACTCCGGATAATGTAAAATACAATATTTTTAAGCGGATTAATACAGGGGGACTCGCATTGGAGGCCCAGGAAATCAGAAATGCATTGTTTCAAGGAAAGTCCACTCAATTTTTGAAAAATTGTGCCGGAATGAGATGTTTTGTGTCTGCTACAGGCGGGAGCGTGAAGAGCGAACGAATGCTTGACCGGGAGTTTGTACTTCGGTATGTTTCATTTTGTTACCTGGACTTGAATCAGTATTCGGGGAATATTGATGAGTTTTTGAATGAAGGAATGAAGTATTTGAACTGTGCGTCAGAGGCAGAATTAGATCATATAAGGCAGGAATTTAGATGTGTGATGGATAATATGTATAAACTGATGGGAAGAAATGCTTTCAGAAAAATATGTTATGATGGACGGAGACGCCCTGTCAATAAGGTGATTTTTGAGTCATGGTGTTATGTAATAAAGAAATTGTCGCAGGATGACGTAGACAGATTGATTCTTTGTAAGGATGAGGTACAAAGGGAATATATGGAACTCTGTGAAAGCACGGATTACTTGTATTTGCTGAAATCGACAGAAAAAAAATCAGTATATTTGCGGATTGGCTGTGTAGAGGCTCTTGTAAAAAAAGTGTTGGAGGTTATGGAGAATGATAAAGAAGATTGAGGTGAAGAATTTTAAGTGTTTTGAAGAAATTTCTATAGAGTGCAGAGAGTTAAATCTGCTTACAGGCGTTAACGGTATGGGGAAATCTACTTTGATACAGGTATTACTCTTGTTCCGACAGACATATGAGAGGAACCAGTCTGGTCTGGATAATCATATAGTCTTGAATGGACGTTATGTAAGTTTGGGCAAGATAAAGGATATATCATATTGGTATAAAAAGGATGAGGATATCAGGTTGTCAGTAAAAGAAGAGGGGAAAGGAATCTGGGAATGCCATTATAGTGAGACGGAACAGGCATTATCAATGAAATATAATGAATTAAGTTTTGGCAGAGGTGGGTTGGCGGGAAATGGGTTTGAGTATATTTCGGCAGAAAGGCTTGGCCCTAGAAGATATTATGATGATCTGGGGGAGGAACGTTTTGCCCCTACACAGATAGGAAATAAGGGGGAATATGCCGTTTCAAGTCTTTATGCTTTGGGGAGTGATTCAGATTTTAAGGTATATAGGAATATGAAAAATTTTAGTGAGAGCAGTGAGAGGCTGGAACTGCAAGTTAATGCATGGATGTCTGAAATTTCCCCAGGTATTAGAGTAAAAGCAATCCCTAATTTAGATTCTGATGTGATGGGTCTGCGGTATGCCCAGCCGAGCATTATGGGTGAGGAATCAACAAATGCGATAAATACGGGATTTGGCGTATCTTATGCATTGCCTGTTATCCTTGCTTTGCTTAAAGCAAGGAGAGGCGATTTGCTAATACTTGAAAATCCTGAAGCACATATTCATCCGAAAGGGCAGAGACAAATAGGGGAACTAGTTGCGCGGGCGGCGGCCAATGGTGTTCAGATTATCATGGAAACGCATAGTGATCATATATTAAATGGAATTAGAATTTCTGTTAAGCATAAACTGATTCGGCAAGAACAGGTAAAACTGAATTATTTCTATGTATATGAGGATGACGGCGGAATGATAAAACATGATATGACATCGCCAGAAATACTTTCGGACGGAAGTCTGTCTAATTGGCCGGAGGGTTTCTTTGATGAGTGGGATAAAGCGGTAGATTCATTATTTTGAATGGGAGATATAATACATATGATATTGAATGAATTATCAATTCGTGGAAATGACATGAACCATGCAGATGTTAATCATGCCATTAGTCAGATGTTAAAAGTCTGTCAAAAATTGTTTCATGAAAAAGGCGACCGGGATTTTTATTATACCACGGAGTTGTTGACAGAGGATCTGGTATCAGGCTATAAAATTTATGACTGGCTTCAGGATTCTGGGATTCCGCAACAAGAGAAAGCTTTTTTTCGGACTATTATCAACAGGAAGCAGTTGATCGAAGAGAAAGACTTTCCGGGGAGTGAACTGATCATTGAATCTGATGATGGTGAAAAGAATCGTGCTGTTGGTTGTCTGGCCGCCTACGAGTTGGAAAGTTATGTTGTCAGTATGAATACCTCCAGCATATGGCAGACAGAGGAAATTGTTGGAACTTATGTGACATTAGAGCAGGATGACAGGTATGTAGCTGTAGAAAATTGCTGTTTCGAAGAACAGGTGCATTTATTAGAGAAAAAGCAGAAGGATAGAGCCAGGTTGATGGTATCGTCTGGGAAAGAATTATGGGAGAAAAGAAAGCTGCTTTACCCACATTTGTGCTTTTGCGATACTGTTCAGAAGCAGTTGGAAGAAGCAAGAATTTCACTGCATATTCAGATGATTATGAAGAGACTTCAAGTATTGGAAGACTACTTTGGGAAATTTGATGGTCGATTTAACAAGAATGAAGTGGGATATGGATGTCGTGGTGAATCGGAAACGGTAGAAACAAATGATGAATTGCGAAGATTAAGAGTCTTTAAAACTCCATATGGAAAAGAAGAATTTTTTGGCTGGCATATTAGTTTTGCGGGTAATTTTCCAGGAAGAATCCATTTCCTCCCTGATGCAGAACATGGAGTTGGTATTGTGGGATACATAGGAAAACACTTACCAACAGGTAAATTCTCTACCATATGATGATAAAAGCAGCAAAACGACAATTATTGTACGAAAAAAAATACAATATTTCACAGAAAAGACTTGAAAAATATTTTTCTGTCATATATACTTAAAAAGCTGTGACATGATAGCAATGAAGCGAGAGGTTGCTGCCTTAATGTGGCAGGTTTTTCCGTGGAGCGAATGTCAAGTTAGGAAACTGGCGACAAGTCACTGTACGTATCACAACAGCCCGTTGGATATGCGGCTCAGGAGAAGATAGGCAGCTGCGGCGGGTAACAACGTGTGAGGTTCTCACGACACACACGGGAGAGTGTACAGTCACCGCTTGTCGTACTGAGTTGAAAAGTACGAAAAGGAGGCGACTTTTTTTATGGCAAGTCAAGTAATGAGAATCACTTTGAAGGCGTATGATCACCAGCTGGTAGATGCATCCGCAAAAAAAATCATCGAAACTGTAAAGAAGAATGGGGCACAGGTGAGCGGACCGGTACCGCTTCCGACCAAGAAGGAAGTAGTAACCATCTTGAGGGCAGTTCACAAGTATAAGGACTCCAGGGAGCAGTTCGAGCAGAGGACTCATAAGAGACTCATTGATATCATTACACCGACCCAGAAGACAGTAGACGCACTGTCAAGACTGGAGATGCCAGCCGGTGTTTATATTGATATTAAGATGAAAAGCAAAAAGTAAACAGTAATTCCTAATATTTAGGATGAACGCATAAAAGCATGCGTTCCGCTGTAAATCACAGGAGGTAATTATAATGAAGAAAGCTATCTTAGCTACAAAGGTCGGAATGACCCAGGTATTCAGTGAAGACGGCACTCTCACGCCAGTAACAGTTCTTCAGGCAGGTCCTTGTGTAGTAACACAGATCAAGACCGTAGAGAACGACGGGTACAGCGCAGTGCAGGTGGGCTTCGCTGACAAGAAGGAAAAGATTGTAAATAAGGACAAGAGCGGTAAGAAAGAGATCGCACACCGTCACGGCGTTACGAAGGCAGAGCAGGGACATTTTGCAAAGGCCGGCGTATCCGGAAAGAGATTTGTAAGAGAATTTAAGCTTGAGGGCGAGTATGAGCCGGGACAGGAGATCACGGTCAGCGTATTCGCTGCAGGAGACAAGATAGACGCAACTGCTATTTCAAAGGGAAAAGGATTCCAGGGTGCGATTAAGAGACACAACCAGCACAGAGGACCTATGACAC
This sequence comes from uncultured Eubacterium sp., assembly GCA_948560485.1. The sequence continues at coordinate 1,821 of CAOXUF010000119.1, read as the reverse complement.
ACGGTTCCAAGTTCCACCGCCATGCAGGATCTAACGGCGCGGCTTCCGATCCGAGCAAGGTATTCAAAGGAAAGAAGATGCCCGGACAGATGGGAAATAAGAGAATCACCATCCAGAACCTGGAAGTTGTACGCGTAGACGCAGAGAACAATCTGCTCCTTGTTAAGGGCTCCGTACCGGGACCGAAGAAGTCTTTAGTAACCATTAAAGAAGCAGTAAAAGCTAACTAGGTTTTTTAGAGGAAGGAGGAAGACTTAAGATGGCAAACGTATCTGTTTATAATATCGAAGGCAATGAAGTTGGTACAATCGATTTAAGCGATGCGGTATTTGGTGTTGAGGTAAACGAACATCTGGTACACATGGCAGTTGTTAACCAGCTTGCAAATAAACGTCAGGGAACACAGAAAGCAAAGACACGTTCTGAAGTTTCCGGCGGCGGAAGAAAACCCTGGAGACAAAAAGGGACAGGGCATGCAAGACAGGGTTCCACGAGAGCACCTCAGTGGACAGGAGGAGGCGTTGTATTCGCTCCGGTACCGAGGGATTATTCTTTCAAGATGAATAAAAAAGAAAAGAGACTGGCACTGAAGTCAGTGCTGACAAGCAGAGTTTTGGAGAACAAGCTGATCGTACTCGATGAACTGAAAATGGACGAGTACAAGACAAAGCAGTTCAAAAAAGTGATGGAAAATCTGAATGTGAAGAAAGGTCTCGTAGTTCTGGCTGAGAATGACGACAAAGTGGAAAGATCCGCAAGGAATTTGAGCGGCATCAACACCGCACTTACAAATACGATCAATGTTTATGACATTCTGAAATCAGACACACTCGTTCTGACGAAGGATGCCGTAAAGAAAATCGAGGAGGTGTATGCATAATGGCAGTTTTACAGTATTATGACGTAATCCTTAAGCCGGTTATTACAGAGAAAAGTATGGCCGGAATGAGTGACAAGAAATATACATTTTTTGTTCATACAGAGGCAAACAAAGCACAGATTAAAGAAGCTGTGGAAAAGATGTTCGAAGGAACAAAAGTAAAGAAAGTAAATACGATCAATGTGCCCGGTAAGAAAAAAAGACGGGGGACTACCGTGGGAAGAACGGCCAAGACCAAAAAGGCAATCGTTTGGCTCACAGAAGACAGCAAAGAGATCGAGATCTTTACGGGGCTATAGGCTGGAAGCACTTAACGAGGTATTTCACGAGTTTAGTGCAAAGCCGTTCCGGGAGCTTGGCGAGGTGTTTTCGAGCCTAGCGAGCGGAACATACCCGACACTTAACGAGGTATTGAACACCTGATGAGGTATTGTCGAATCTGGTGTGAAAGCCGTTCTCTGAGCATGGCGAAGAGAACTTCCTAATAGATCTTAACCACCTAAGCACAGAAAAGTGCGATAATAAATCGAGAATCGAAAGGAGAAATAAAAATGGGAATCAAGACATATAACCCATATACACCTTCCAGAAGAAATATGACCGGTTCTGATTTCGCGGAAATAACGAAGAATACTCCTGAAAAGAGTCTTCTTGTTTCCCTGAAAAAGAATGCAGGACGTAATAATCAAGGTAAGATTACGGTCAGACATCGTGGAGGCGGCAGCAGAAGAAAATATAGAATTATAGATTTTAAGAGAAATAAAGACGGTATCCCGGCAACGGTAATCGGTATTGAATATGATCCGAACAGATCGGCTAACATCGCTCTCATCTGTTATGCTGATGGAGAGAAAGCCTATATTATCGCACCAGAAGGCCTGAAAGACGGCATGAAGGTCATGAATGGACCGGAAGCGGAAGTAAGGATCGGCAATTGTATG
>CAOXUF010000118.1:3616-6661 GCA_948560485.1 uncultured Eubacterium sp. | reverse complement strand
CTCCCTGATGGTCGTATGTATCTCGTCTGCCCAATCTTCAAGCGACTTACTTTCATCCGGATGAAACTCCGGTTTCCAGTAACGTACAATTTCCATTTTGCCATCCTGCCAAATCATATAGCGTCCCGGTAATAATTTCTTCACACCCTTAAAGAATGTATCTTCTCCTGCCCCATAAGTAAGACTCAGATACAACTGCAGCATCTCCTCATTCAGTTCCTTCACAAATCCGGGCTGGTTCATAATCTGTCTGATGGTCGTACCATATAAGAGTTTTCCTTCTTCTGTTACATAATAATAGAAAGGTTTTGTTCCAAACTGGTCCCTTAAACAAAAGAGTTTCTGTTCCTCATCATCCCACAATGCAAAGGCAAACATGCCATAAAGATGGTCCGCCATATCACAGCCCCATTTTTCATATGCTTTTATAAGGATTGTTTCTTCACGCTCCCTGCGTGTCATAACCTTTTTCGCACTTGGTATTTCAGTTATAGATGCAGCCATAATACTTTCTGTATCATTTGATTCTGCCAAAATCTCCTGCTCTGCACTGCCGAATGCCTCATAAATTTCCAATTCATGACAAAGAACCTCCCAGTTTCTAATATGTCCTCTGTATTCTTTCACTTTTATCATATACGTTCTCCCAACTGAATTATATATATTAGTTTTTTATTTGCACTTCACTTTCTTCTTTTTACTCCATGCGCCAAAATATTTCTTTCCATCTATTATCTTATACGCACAAACACGGACATAATATTTCTTATGTCTCATAAGTTTGGAAATCTTTCTCGAAACAGTAGAATTTTTCTTCACTGTTATCGTTTTTCTTCCTTTTGTAAACTTTGCATTTTTAGCATACTGAATCTGATATCCACTTGCCTGTAAATCTTTTTTCCATGTTAATCGAATCATCTTTGACTTCTTTGATACCAATTTTAGTATACTGACTCTTTTTGGAATAATCTTGAATGTCTTTTTAACTACTCCATTATAGTCATTAATTCCTGTTATTTTAACTGTAGCTTTTCCTGTATTTGTGTTATTCACATATGAAACAATATAATCTGTTCCTTTTTTCAATATTTGACTGTCTAACTGCACTCTTACTTCGGGTGTAATTGCCTTACCATTATAAACATAATTACTCTTGATGCCACTGACTATCGCATCTAAAATATTTGTACTATCACTATTATCATTAGTGCTATCGTTATTGTCACCCGTATTATCATTAACGTTGCACTCAATATTATATTCCTGTGCATATTTCATTGCATAAGAATCTTTCGGTGCATAAATGGTTGCATATACCACATGGCTCTCATCATGTATCCAATAAGATCCTGTCCACAAAAAGTCTTCTCCTATGCTTGTTACACTAGACGGTATTGTAATTTTTTCTAAATTACCACAACTCTTAAAAGCCTCTTTTCCAATACTTTCTAATCCCGGCTCTATATTTACTTCTATAAGATTCTCAAAATACTCAAAGGCATTTGCCGGAATACTTGTTATTCCTGTTTCAATTACAATTTTTTTCACCTTTTCTCTGATTGGTTTCCATGCATTATCACTTGATGAATATGAAATCCATGAAGAAGTTGATGACACCGGCGATCTATAATTGGCTTCTGTATCAACAGATATTGCCCCTGTTCCTGATATAGTAAGTACATCATTATGTAATGTCCACGTAGCATTCTCACCTGCTACACGATATGCTTTTTTATCAAATGCACCTGTTTCTGCATCAATTGAATAGAAATTCATCATATTCGCATTAGATGCATAGTATACAATTTTTGAGTCTTTCACAATCGGCTGACAGTCCGATATTGGCGCCGCTGCTGTAAATTCCTCACTGACCTTATTTCCATTTCCATCTATAAATATATAATGCAGAATGCTCTCTGATAAACCATCATCAATACCTGCCATCTGGCTTTTCTCATATTCCTCCCATGAAATCATAAAACGATTATCATTTATCTTCGTAATCTTTGTTCCCAAAAAGCAGGCACCATCATCAATATAATTGGTAATCCACTTCACCGTGGTTGCATTTTCTGAAAAGTCTGACATTGGTGTTACTGTCAAATAAATATTGTGCGCTGTATCCGTAGTAACACTGTCATATTTCGACTGGTCTATTGATGTACCTAGACAAAGTATATTTTCAGAAGATAATGCCATCCCGTCCACGCTGGCATAACAGGCAATCGACCATGCTGAAGTACGGTCTCCTCCATATTCCAAAACAGGCAAAGATGTCTTTTCTAAATTATCTGCATTATATTTCGTAAGCTTCGTATATCTTGAACCTTCACTTTGCTCTAATACATATAAATCTGAATCTTTACGCTCTATATATTGTGCAAAAGAATGCCAAAGGTCACTATCTGCTATTTTTCCAGTCATGGATGCTTCATCCACAGTTATCATTAAAAATCCCTGATGCCCCTGATTGTATTCAGGATCAACATATCCCTCATGCCCTGTGACGATATAAAGTGTTCCATTATACTCTGCCATCTCGACACATCCATAGTCAAACGGATATCGTACCTCACCACCAAAAAGTTCCGGATTTCCTGTGATGCATGCTGTCCCTATTTTATTCCAATCCGTGTCATATTTGATTACACGGATAACTTCAGCCGTATCACTTTCATTAGTATTATTCTGCCCCTCAACAAGATAATATGCATCTGAACCTGCATAGAACCCACCCCATATGCTCAACTCCATATCGATGGATTTTTTGCTCTGTATATTAAAATCATTATCATAATATTCTATTCTAACTTTCTTTCCATCATAAAAAACTCTCATGTAACCATTACTTACTGCTACAAGTTCTGATTTCCTTCTTAGACCTACTGTCAGATTATCCTGAGCTGTCGGTAATATACTTTCTGCTGCTTCAACTGAATGAACCGAAAGTATCATCATTGAAACAAAACAGCATATCACAAATAATGTTACCGGTTTCTTTTTCGCCTTTTCCATGTTTCTTCCTCCCTCTCCTGTTTTTTTTTA
>CAOXUF010000118.1:0-3606 GCA_948560485.1 uncultured Eubacterium sp. | reverse complement strand
TTCAGGCATGCAAAAATCTCCTGCCTTCTCGGAATTGTAAGATTTCCCGGGACTCTTCCTCCACATATTCTTTCAAAACCGGATGTTTTCAAAAGTGCTTCTACCTGATTTACTGCCTCTGTCATTGACATATTTTTCGAAAGACAATGAGTCCTTATGTACCAGACAATATCAGCCAGTCCTGCCAACTGTCCCGTATCCACCAACTGTTCTACATAACGCAGATCGATTATTTCTTTATTAATTGAAATACTGTCCTTTCCCATAACTTTCATTTTTACCCGGTCGCTAGCATCTGATTTCCGAAACCATGTGCGTACTCTTGAAAAGTCAGGCAACAATATTTCCGGAACTTGTTCATCCGTTGTGGCAAATTCCTTCGCCACAGATTTTGCCCCCTTCGTAATATCCTCCGGCTGATACTCTTTCATTTGAATGATATAATCTGCCTGATAAAAATAACTGCCGGAACTTCCTGCCACCAGAATTGTAGAAATATCGGCTGCCTCATAAAGCTGTCTTACACGAAGTGAAAAAGGTGTAATTGGCTCCATGTCTCTGTGTACTACCTTCTGCATTAATTCATCCCGAATCATAAAATTGGTAGCACTGGTATCTTCATCAACTAAGAACAGTCTGCTGCCCGCTTCCATCGCCTCTACAACATTTGCTGCCTGTGAAGTACTTCCACTAGCATCTTCTGTAGAAAAACGAGAGGTATCCTTTCCATTTGGCAGATTATTTATAAACATGGAAATATCAACTTTCTGAATACTTCTCCCATCCTCGGCGCGAAGTTTTACCGCTGTATCATCTGTAATTACATACTCCCTTCCATCTCCGGCAATATGATTATATACACCGGCTTCCAATGCCTTAAGCAACGTGGACTTTCCGTGAAATCCACCTCCTACAATCATGGTAATACCCTGTGGTATTCCCATTCCTTTCATCTCTCCTTTATTAGGAAGGTGTAATGTTACCTCTAACGATTTTGGAGACTGAAATGCCACTGCCTGCTTCATTGGTCTGTTGCTCACTCCTGATTCTCTGGGGAATATTGCTCCATTTGCCACAAATGCCACGAGCTCTTCCGCCTTTAACTGTTCGCGAATATATTTCTGATCTTCTGCTAATTCTGCCACCTGCTTGAATTGTCTTTCTTTCGCTCTATCATAATACAATGTATGTAAGACAACTTTTGGCAAAAACTGCACTAGCATCTTTTCCAGTTCCCTACTGTTAATTCTTCTTCCATTTGCCGGAAATCCTGCCTCAAAGCGTACACATACTGCACCTTCCTCGCTGATTTCACAGCCAGTGCGCTTTAGAATCTCCGGTCCCGGCATTACTGCCCCCATAAATCCTGACTTTCCGGAACCCTTTGCCTGAAAGGAATATTTTCGAATTTCCCCCGCAAATAGTCTGAGCAGCTGGTCCTCGAGTGCCATTTTCTTTTCTTCGGCATTATATAAGTCTTTTGGGAAATCTGCTTTTTTCGATGAAACTTCTACTCTAATCATAGAAGGTGATGCAAATGGATCTCCCTGTACTTTCTCAATGATAAGGGTAAAGTCTGTCATGTCGTAACTCCCCTTAAGCTGCTTATATGCAGGATAACTTTTATTATCAATTTCTCTTAATATTCTGATTAACTGCTGTTTTGACTGCTTCATTTCTACCTCTTTATTTCCCACCAAATCATATGATATTGAAATAGTAACTGACTTACTTTTTAATTTACTATCATTATATCGCCATTTTTTCAGCCAAACAACTATGTTTTTTTGGAAATTTTATACTATTAACTGATGCTCCATCATAAACCGAAGCATACATTTTGTCGTTTTGTCTTCAAAGGCAATTTCAAGAACATCTCCATTTACAGAAAGAACTTTTCCCTGCCCATATTTTTTATGTCTTACAAATCCTGTTTCTTGTATTTCCCGAAGTTTTTCAAGATATTCTGTCTGCGTTACCTTATTCTGTCCTTGTTTCTTTTGTAATGCATTTGCCTGCGATAAGGAACATTTTCTTTGTACTTTTACATTACCGGTTCTGATATCTAACCCCAAAAGTTCATCGGTAAAAGTTGCCCCTTCTATGAATCTAAAAATACATAAAACCTCTTTTGCCCTCGTAACTCCAACATAATATAATCTTCGCTCCTCTTCATATATTTTCAATTCATCTTTTGAGGCTTTTCTAGGGTTTGTTATCACTTTTTCAGGAAAAATTCCGTCTTTGGCATCCATCAAATAAACTCTATCATACTCTAATCCTTTACTGGAGTGTATCGTTGACAATATAAAGTTACAATCTGGATCAAATGTTTTTTCTTTTATTAACTGTGAAAGTTCCTTTAACCGCTCAACAAATCTAAGTGCTGATGTTTCATTCGCTGCAATTGCCTCTAATATTTGAACCTTGTCTGATTTAATATGAACTCTCTCCAAATATTCATTATACCCCATAAAGTGTGCAATTCTATAAACTGCTTTATCTGCTCTCTCCTCTAACAGACCTTTCATATGGGTTTGCACAGACCTTATTCCTTTCTGTGTCCCTGGCGGTATCTTTCCAAAATTCAATGCAGCATCTAACACAGATATATTTTTTTCTTCACTGATTCTACATGCCTCTATTGCAGCCAATTTACTCATATAGGTACCTATTTTATAATAAATCTGCATAAACAATTCTGTGTTTGTCTGGTCTGCTGCAAATTTAATAATATTTTCTATATCAAGAACTACCCTGTGAGAGAAAAATGTCAGATCTGCATTTTTAATTCTATACGGAATTCCTTTCCGTTCCAATAAATCTACTACCGGGAGAATACTCTCGTTGTCACGATATAATACTGCGGTTTCCATTAAGCAGTTCCCTGCAACTTTGACTAAATATGTATACTGAGCCCTACGGCTTTTTATCGGAATATTCTGAATGTCTCTTCCTTCACTTTTAAATGCTGTCATATGTTTTTCATGACGTAATTCATTTTTCTGAATAAACTGATCTGCTGCTTCTACAATTTTTGCGTTTGACCGAAAATTCTCTTCCATTAAAAGAACTTTTGCTTTTTCATAATTCTTCTCAAACGATAATAATGCTTCCGGATATGCTGCCCGGAATCCATAAATACTTTGGTCTTCATCTCCAACCATAAACAAATTTTCATATTTCTTTGCAAGCAATGCAATAATCTCGTGCTGAATTTTAGATGTATCCTGTGCCTCATCTACACAAATGTATTGATATACTTCCTGAAAATGTTCTAAAACTTCCGATGCATTCTTAAGCATTGTCAATGCATATACCATCTGATCATCATAATCCATCAAAGACTGGCGACGCATTTCATTACAATATTCTTTATATATTTTTAGCAACGGAATGTCTTCCTGCTCCCCTAACTCTTCTATCTGCCTCTCAGAAAGCATCATATTTTTTATATATGTAATCTGTGTGCTGATATTTTTCAAATCATTCTCTGTAGGATATTTCTCTAACATGTTTACATAAATTGATGATAATAATTTTGTCTTATACCCTTCTTCTGTTGTTAAGTCAAATGCTTTCCTGCCTACGCATTTTCCATAATAA
>CAOXUF010000117.1:4512-6678 GCA_948560485.1 uncultured Eubacterium sp. | reverse complement strand
CTCTTACGATATCAAAAAAAATATTGGTGTTGTCATGCAGAATGTCGCTGTATTTGAAGAATTAACTGTCTACGAAAACATTGACTATTTCTGCGGATTATACATTACTGATAAAAACGAGAGAAAACAATATGTAAAAGAAGCCATTGATTTTGTTGAATTAAATGACTTTGAAAAATTCTATCCAAAAAAACTTTCCGGTGGTCTGTTGAGACGATTAAACATTGCCTGTGGTATTGCACATAAACCCAAACTCATTATATTAGATGAGCCAACGGTAGCTGTCGACCCTCAAAGCCGAAATAAAATACTGGAAGGAATTGTTAAACTGCAAAAACAGGGAGCTACAATTATTTACACCTCGCATTACATGGAAGAGGTTGAACAGATATGTACACGCATTGCAATTATGGATAAGGGAAAAAATATTGCACTGGGTACAAAAGATGAATTAAAACGCATGATTAAAAAAAGCGAAACAATCTCAATAGAAATACTTAATTTAGAAGATAAATATATTTCAGCTATAAAAGAACTTCCCCACGTCTATAATATTTCCTATGATAACAAAAATCTTGAAGTCTTATATAGTGGCGGTAAACACAATCTGCTTCGTATCCTGGATTATCTGAAATCACAGGATTTATCATTTGGCAGAGTGTATTCGGAACTCCCAACATTGAACGATGTATTTTTAGAAATTACCGGTACGAAACTGAGAGACTAAGGAGGCGCTTATGTTACATACAATCAAATATTCATTTTTACGTCTTCTACGCAATAAAGAAGAAATTTTCTGGATATTATGTTTTCCGATTATTCTGGCAATATTCTTTAAAGCCGGATTTTCAGGAATCAATGATTCCGAAAAAATATCTCCGATTCCTGTAGGCATCGTATCAGAAAACAAAGAAAATTTTGAAGCATTTAAAAAAGTTGCAGAATCTTTAGAAGAAAACAAGGATGTGCAATTATTGAAGATTCAATATGTATCAAGCGAAAAAGCTGATAAATTACTAAAAGCAAAAAAGATTGATGGGATAATCACTGTAAAAGATAAAGTAACTGTTACAGTCTCCGCCGGCATGTCTGACAAGGCTATCAACCAGAGTATTCTCAATTCGATTGTAAAACAATACAACACTTCAAAAGATGCATTTTTAGAAGTTGCTGCAAAACACCCCGAAAAACTTACCAGCATAATTGCAAATACTTCTCAAATAGAAAGCAAAGAAATCTCACTTACAGACAGAAAAAACTCTGATACGTTTACACAGTATTTCTATAATCTGCTGGCTATGGCATGTTTATTTACTTCTATGGCAGGTATGCGGATTTCCATAGACAATCAGGGAAATCTTTCTCTTCTTGGTTCAAGAAGATGTATCTCTCCTACGAATAAGCTGACTTCTATCATAGGAGAACTGATTTCATTTACCGGATTTAATTTTATTTGTAATTTTATTGCATATTTATTTATTGTAATCGTACTAAAAATAGATTTAACACCGCATCTTCCATTGGCAGTATTAACTCTGTTTATTTCAACACTTACAGGTATTTCCTTTGGTTTTTTTGTGGGTGCTTTCAGTTCCGCGAGTGAAAATATCAAAAACGCAATTTGTATGTCGCTCTCAATGTTATTCTGCTTTATGAGCGGACTCATGATAGGAAATATGAAAATCGTGGTCGAAAAAGTCTTTCCGGTTTTCAATAAAATTAATCCGGCTGTACTCATTAGTGATTCCTTTTATTCACTATCCGTATACAATACTTTTGAGCGATACTCTCAAAATATCATAACGCTTATGATTATGATAACAGTATTTACTCTGGGAGGATTCTTACTAACAAGGAGGAAAAAATATGCAAGTCTTTAAACTTTTTTTCAAAATTGCCAAAAAGAGAGTTTTATCTCCTGCAATTTATCTTGGAATTTTTACTGTTCTACTTGTTTTTATGAGCATGAATGCGATTGATACAAATGAAAAAAACTTTACTGTTTCCTCCATTCGCATGACTATCATAGATCGGGATAACAGCCAGACAAGTAAAGCTATGAAACAGTATTTATCAGATTATCATGAAATTGTTGACTTAAAAACTGACGATAAAGATATACTACAGGATAATTTATATTATCAGACAATTGATTATGTTCTTTTT
>CAOXUF010000117.1:3560-4502 GCA_948560485.1 uncultured Eubacterium sp. | reverse complement strand
ACATCGAATCTGATTTCACATAGTAAGTTATTTGACAGTACAAGCAGTTATTTTGCCGGGCAGCAGATTAATGAGTATATCAATACATTAACCCTTTATATCAATGGTGGTTTTTCTATCAATGATGCTCTGAAAAAAACGGAGGCCTCTCTTTCAGATACCAACTATACGAATATGATAGATTATGAAGCAAAGCCTGACAATGACGCATCGTCTCAGATCATTTTCTATTATTTTCAATATGTGTCCTATATTATGCTTTCCATACTGATTGTAGGAATGACACCGATATTAATGATTTTAAGAAAGAAAGAGATTGCCAGCCGTATCAACTGCTCATCTCTGACACTTCATTCTAAAAATAAGCAAATAACTTTAGGATGTATTGTTTACAGTTTTATACTATGGCTTATTCTCATGATTATCGGAGGGGTATTTGGCGGATTCAATAATCTTTTTGCTACAAAGGGGCTCCTGTGTATGCTGAACAGTTTTATATTCTTATTAATATGTATCAGTATTACATTATTAATTAGTATATTTACTACATCAGATAACGTTTTAAATATGATTGCGAACTGCATTGGTCTTGGAATGAGTTTTCTATCCGGAATATTTGTTCCTCAATGGTTTCTGGGGGACACTGTTTTGTCCATTGCACGCTTTCTTCCGGCATACTGGTATATCAAAACAAACAATATGCTCTCCGGTTTTTCCGGCGATAAAATGTCCTATCCAAACTATTGGACATACATAGGAATCGAACTCATATTTTTCCTTGCTATATTCAGCATATATCTTCTTGCTTCAAAGCAAAGAAAAATCAAAGAATAATATTGTAAAAAGAGGCTGTCACTCAACGTGCAGCCTCTTAATCATTTTCTGTTATTCTACTCTATACTTATCCTCGAAGTTGAATTCCCAGCCCTTCCAGACCATTTA
>CAOXUF010000117.1:2510-3550 GCA_948560485.1 uncultured Eubacterium sp. | reverse complement strand
ACGACGCTCTTCCGATCTTATCCTTTGCTCTGAACACAATATTGTAAGCAACAGATTTGAAACCTTTTTCAATCTGGTCTCCCTCGTAGATATCAAACAACTGATAGCTTTCAAGAATCTTACCGCCTCTCTGCTCAATCACCGTTTCAATCTGTCCTACCGGAATTTCTTTTGGTACAACCATGGAAATATCACGTGACACAGCAGGGAATTTTGCAATACCTTCGTATTTCTTATCAAAGTCAGCCATTTCATAAATATAAGGCATATCAATAACAGCCACATAAGCTCTTGTTTTCATATCATAATTGTCACAGACAACCGGATGAACTTCTCCTAAATATCCAATGACAGTATCTTTGTAAATAATATTTGCCTGACGTCCCGGATGTAAGAATGTTTTTCCTGCCTCTGCATCGTAACTGATTTTCTTCTCAATTCCTACCTGACCCAAAAACTCTTCTACAACACCTTTCATTGTAAAGAAATCTCCGTCTCCATAGAAGCCTAATGTAAACTGCATTCTCTCATCAGGAAGCTCTGTTACCGGAACTTCTTTTGGAAGATAAATATTTCCCATCTCGAAAAGCCTTACGTCTTTATTTCTTCTGTTATAGTTTGTGGCAAGAGATGTGAGAATACCATTTAAAGGGGTTGTTCTCATTACGCTGAAATCTTCTCCCAATGGGTTTGAAATCGTAACAGCCTTTCTCAAATCACTATCCTGTGGCAGCAACAATTTGTCAAATACCTTTGGACTTTCAAAAGAGTATGTCATTCCCTGTGAAAAACCACAATATAATGCAACACTTCTGGCAATTTCATCTATTCTTAATTTATCAGATAATTTTCCTGTCGTAGCCTCTCCACTAGGAAGTGTTGTAGGAATCTTATCATATCCATAAAATCTTGTGATTTCCTCTGCAATATCGCACATTCCAATCAAATCCTGTCTGAATGTAGGTACTGTAATCATCTTTGTATCTGCATCATATTTTAATTCTAAGGCTGGAAAATAACTTATCATTTCTTCTTCTGAT
>CAOXUF010000117.1:0-2500 GCA_948560485.1 uncultured Eubacterium sp. | reverse complement strand
TACATAATCCGTATCAAATTGAATTGTTCTTTCCGTCTTTTTCTCCGGATAAACATCCACAATACCTTCTACAACTTCACCAGCACCTAATTCTTCGATTAACTGACAGGCTCTGTTAATTGCAGCCTCTGCATTGTTTGGATCAAGACCTTTTTCAAATTTACTTGAAGCATCTGTCCGAAGTCCTACTCTCTTAGATGAAAGACGGATATTTGTACCGTCAAAACATGCTGCCTCAAATAAAACATCTTTTACATCATCTGTAATCATGGAATTTTCCCCGCCCATGATTCCTGCAAGACCTACTGCTTTTTCGCCATCACAAATCATCAGCATATCGCTGTCGAGTTCTCTCTCCTGTCCGTCAAGAGTTACAAACTTCTCTCCATCCTCTGCACGGCGGACAACAATTTTATTCCCTGCGATGGTAGATAAATCATAAGCATGCATTGGCTGTCCAAACTCTTCCATCACATAGTTTGTAATATCTACTAAGTTATTAATTGGTCTGATACCACAGGCAGAAAGTCTCCTCTGCATCCATTCCGGTGATGGTGCTATCTTTACATTCTTAACTACTTTTGCACAATATCTCGGGCAAAGTTCATTATCTTTTACTTCTACAGAAATATCATCATTTACATTTCCAGTGCTTCCGACTGCTTTTACTTCCGGAGCCTTGAACGGCTTTCTAAATGTAGCCGCTGCTTCTCTGGCAATACCGATAACACTGTAGCAGTCTACTCTGTTTGATGTCACTTCATATTCAAATACTGTCTCGTGAAGTCCCAAAACTTCTACAGCATCTGCTCCAACCTCTACACTGTCATCAAAAATATAAATTCCATCTTCCGGTGCCTCCGGATAGAAATCTGTAGTAGAGCCTAACTCTTCAATCGAGCACATCATACCATTTGATTCCACGCCACGAAGTTTTCCTTTTTTTATCTTTATTCCACCTGCTGTCTTAGAACCGTCATGACCACCTGCCACTCTTCCACCATCTAAAACAACTGGAATTTTTTGTCCCTCTGCTACATTTGTCGCACCGGTAACAATCTGTGTCACCTCTGTGCCAATATTCACCTGACAGACAACTAATTTGTCTGCGTCAGGGTGTTTTTCTATTTTTTCAATCTGTCCAACAACAATCTTTTCAAGGTCTGCGTCAAGTCTCTCAAAACCTTCACACTTTGTACCTGATAATGTCATTGCATCCATATACTCCTGATCGCTGCATTCCAAGTCAGGAACATATGCTTTAATCCATGATAAAGGTGTATTCATTTCCTATTCCCTCCTTTAAAACTGTCCTAAGAAACGGTCATCGTTCTCATATAATAATCTCATATCATCTATCTCATATTTCAGTAATGCAATTCTTTCAAGTCCTACACCAAATGCAAATCCCTGATATTCATTTGGGTCAATTCCTCCCATCTCAAGAACATGAGGATGAACCATACCACAGCCAAGAATCTCTATCCAGCCTTCTCCCTTACAGAATCTGCATCCTTTTCCTCCACACTTAAAGCAGGTAACATCTACTTCTGCACTAGGTTCTGTAAATGGGAAATGATGTGGTCTGAACTTAATTTTTGTATCGGCACCAAACAGTTCTTTTGCAAACTGCTCTAATGTTCCCTTTAAGTCTGCCATAGTAACATTTTTATCAATAACAAGACCTTCGATCTGATGGAATGATGGAGAATGTGTTGCATCCACCTGATCTGAACGGAATACTCTGCCTGGAGATACAATTCTGATAGGCGGTTTCGTATTCTCCATAACTCGTGCCTGAACAGAAGATGTTTGCGTTCTCAATACAATATTTTTATTTATATAAAATGTATCCTGCTCATCCTTCGCCGGATGATTTGCAGGAATATTTAGTGCCTCAAAGTTGTAGTAATCAAACTCAACTTCCGGACCTTCTACCACTTCATATCCCATACCAACAAAGATACGTTCCAGTTCTTCTAATGCCAATGTATTTGGATGTTTATGTCCAACTTTATTTGTCTTTGCCGGAAGAGTTACGTCAATAACCTCGGCCTTCAGTTTTGCTTCTCTTGCCTTAGCTTCTAACTGACTTTTTACTTCCTCCATCTTTTCTTCAATGGCTTTTCTTGTGTCATTAACTAACTGACCTACTTTTGGTCTGTCCTCAGGTGCAACATCTTTCATACCTTTCAGCACTTCAGTCAGCTGACCTTTTTTCCCGAGGATTTCTACTCTGATATTGTTTAAAATACTCATATCCTCAGCATTTTTGATTTTTGCAATTGTTTCTTCTTTAATTGCCTGCAATCTTTCTTTCATGGTGTTTATCCTTTCTATTTTATTCTTTTATACTGTTCTCACTAGTAATAAGAAAGAATGTGCAAAGCACATTCTCGCGCCAAGCGCGGTCGCTTTTTGCGACAAAATTCCTTTGCGCGCTTGTGCGCATCCATAGCGGAGCGTTTTTATTAGATAGGAAGTTCAAAGAACTTCCTAT
>CAOXUF010000116.1:4244-6693 GCA_948560485.1 uncultured Eubacterium sp. | reverse complement strand
GAAATCAGCAGACTGCTTTCGCCCTCAATTTATTATGGGGATTGTTACGCAGTAGAGGTTATTTTGTCCTTGATTTATGCGGCTTTGTGAGCATTGAAATGACGGGACAAGGGTTTTATATGTCTGCCCTCAAAAATGGCGTTCCATTGCGTAACAGAAATGAAAAACAATTATTTTTAACTTCATTTTTTAAATCATGTATGGTAGATAACCTGTTTTACAAATCGTTATATAAATATAGTGCTTTTATTATCCTAAATAATTGTATATAAACTGGAATTCAAATAAGATTTCTTTTAATTTAGAACAACAATATTGCATATAATGCAATAAATTTACAAGAATATATTGACTTATACAAGAAAAGTGGTAAAATATAGTAGAAAGGAGCGTGTAAACATGACAAAAAGTGCAAGAATACAAGAAAAAATTATAGAGTTTCTTGCAGACGGATGTCCGCATACTGTACAAGAAATAAAGAGTTTCCTAGTGCGAGTTGGAATTTCTGATTATTCAGAAGGACAGTTTTCCGGTTCAATAAACACATTACTTAGAAACAAGTCTATTAAAAAGATGGACAGAGGAATTTACGTTATAAACCAAAATCAAGGGGGTATATCTTTTATGAAAACATGTTTTGTAGTATCGCCTATTGGAGATGTAGGAAGTGAAACAAGAATCAATGCGGACAAGCTATTCAAGTATATTATTAGTCCTGTTTGTGAAAGTTGTGGTTTTGAAGCAGTGCGTGTAGACCAAATTAACGATTCAGATTCAATTACACAAACTATTATTGATAAGCTTTTATCGTCAGAACTTGTCATAGCTGATATTTCTGGTCATAACCCAAATGTATTTTATGAAATGGGATATAGAAAATGTACGGACAGACCTATCATTCATCTTAAGAAAAAGGGAGAGAGCATACCGTTTGACGTAAATACAGTAAGAACTTTTGAATATGATTTAACTGATTTGGATAATGTAGAGGAAACCAAAAAGCGTTTAGAGCAAACAATAGGAACATTTTCTTTTGAAATTCAAGATAATACGCTTGGACAAGATGAAGAACAAAGCAGGCAGATATTTTCTCAAGGTATTCTTACTATGTTATACCAAATTCAGGATTCTATTACTGAATTAAAAGAACAAATAAGCAAAAAAGATACAGAAACTATTCAAGCAATAATGCAAACCAGTTTAAATAATGTGCAAAAGGAAGAATCTACAGATACGATTATGATGAAAATGCTGTTACCAGAATTGCTTAAAAACCCAGAATCATTTCAAAATCTTATGCAGATGGCAGAAATAGCCAGTAAATCGAAAAAATGAATAAAGACGAGTGGAAAGCGATATGAGCTTTTCACTCGTTCTTTATTTGCACCCTGTTTGTCAGCGTTAATGATAAGTTATTGTAAATACTTCCTTATCACCGTAAAACTAAGGGTTCAGCGGATTTGGGGTGGAAATGGATGTGTGTTTTTGTTTCCGTAGAGCGACTGTGAGGGAACTGATTTACCCAGGGGGATAGGCTTTGGATAGAGCGAGAGTTATCTTTTGGCGAAAGTCTATTATTTGGCAAAACAGATAAAGCGAGAGAATATATGCATTTGAACATTAAAAAAATAAAATAAGTTTTTAGGGAAAGTCTGGCATTACATTTTTCTTGAATGAAATGTAATGCCGCTTTTCTTTGGACTAGCCGTTGTTTGAAAGACAAGACTCTGTATTTCAAATTATGTTTTCGAATTGAAAAATTCACTTTTACGTGATATACTTATCTTATATTTACTGATAGGAAAATGGAGGCATGGCATGGCAGTCAGCTATAAGAAATTATTCCATTTATTAATAGAGAAAGATATGACGAATGCACAGTTGCAGCAGGAAGCTGGTTTTTCTGCAAATATCATTACACGATTGAAGCGAGGTGGGTATATTTCTCTCGAAAGTGTGGAAAGTATCTGCCGTGTTTTGAACTGTGGCGTGGACGATATTTTGGAATTTATCCCGGAGGATAACGGAGGAAAAGAGAATGGTTGATACAAAAAAGGAACAAGAGCGTGATGAACTGCATCGCGCAATTTGGGCAATTGCAGATGAACTGCGGGGAGCAGTAGATGGATGGGACTTTAAAAATTATGTTCTTGGAACAATGTTCTATCGATATATTTCTGAAAATTTGTGCAATTACATAAACAATGGTGAGGTAGATGCAGGCAATACTGATTTTGATTTTGCCAAAATGCCGGATGAGGATGCGGAAGAGGCACGAGACGGATTGGTAGAAGAAAAAGGATTTTTTATTTTGCCAAGCGAGTTGTTCTGCAATGTTCGTGCCAACGCTGCAAATGATGAGAATTTGAATGAAACACTGGAGCGTGTATTCCGTCATATTGAGGAATCAGCGAAAGGCAGTGAGGCCGAGAGTGATTTTGCAGGACTG
>CAOXUF010000116.1:0-4234 GCA_948560485.1 uncultured Eubacterium sp. | reverse complement strand
TGCTTTTGGCGATGCATATGAATACCTTATGACGATGTATGCATCCAATGCCGGAAAGTCTGGTGGTGAATTCTTCACTCCGGCAGATGTGTCTGAACTGCTTACACGGCTTGGGACTGTGGGAAAAACAGAAATTAATAAAGTATATGATCCGGCCTGCGGTTCAGGTTCTCTGCTCTTGAAAGCTGAGAAAATTCTCGGTAAGGATGCCATCCGCAATGGTTTCTACGGACAGGAAATTAATATTACTACCTACAATCTGTGCCGTATCAATATGTTCTTGCATGATGTAGGATTTGATAAATTTGATATTGCCTGTGAGGACACTCTCATTAGTCCGCAGCATTGGGATGACGAGCCGTTTGAATTGATCGTTTCCAATCCCCCATATTCTATCAAATGGGCAGGGGATGAGAATCCGCTTCTGATCAATGATCCGCGTTTTGCTCCTGCGGGAGTGCTGGCACCGAAGAGTAAAGCAGATATGGCATTTATCATGCACAGCTTGTCGTGGCTTGCATCAAATGGCACGGCTGCCATTGTATGCTTTCCGGGCATTATGTATCGTGGCGGTGCGGAACAGAAAATCCGTAAGTACCTGATTGATAACAACTATGTGGATTGCGTGATTCAGTTGCCAAGTAATCTGTTTTTTGGTACTTCGATTGCGACTTGTATCATGGTAATGAAAAAGAACAAAGCGGATAATAAGACGCTGTTCATTGATGCAACAAGCGAATGTGTGAAGGTTACGAACAATAATAAGCTGACATCAGAAAATATAGAGCGTATTGTGGATGTGTTTGCAAAACGTGAAGAGGTCGAGCATTTTGCACATCTGGCAAGCTACGAGGAAGTGTCTGGCAACGATTACAATTTATCGGTGTCCACATATGTTGAAGCAGAGGATACCAGAGAGAAAATCGATATTGTGAAGCTAAATGCAGAAATAAAAGAAATAGTGGCGCGTGAACAGATTCTTCGTGATGAAATTGATAAGATTATCGCAGAAATCGAGGTGTAAATGATAATTCGACTGGTTCAGGATATAAGAAAGGCATTGGAAAACGAACTATATTTTGTAGCATTAAGTTCTGCACTCACCTTGCCAGACATCTGTGGTAAGGCTGCGTATCCAACAGAGCGAAGCAGCAGAAAACGATACATTTTATGGTATGACGAAGAAATAGGTAAATATGGAAAGAATTCAGAAGATAAAGATGATATGCCGGAGAGGTAATTTATAGTTTACGCTGTTCGTTGTTACACGAAGGAAATCCCAATATGAAAAATGACAGTTTACGAACTAATCAACCTATAAATCATTTTTCGTTGGTTATTGAAAAAGCTAAACCGCTTGATATTTATTCAGATGCTAGCGCTATAACTCAATTTGGAAATGAACAGAGACGTGAATATAGGATGAATGTTAGAAGAATATGCATGATTTTATGTAATGTAGCAGAAGCCTATTATAAAGAGAATAGAGATAAATTCCATTTCAATTATGAAATTATTGATTGGGACGAAGTTACATCACATTTGCCGCCAATAGATATGGAGAAAGTTTTTGCAGAGCTGGCTAAAAGTGATAATGAATTTTTTCAAGGAAGGAAAATGGGCGAAAATGAATAGAATAGACGAATTAATAAAAGAATATTGTCCAGATGGTGTGGAAATACGTTGCCTTGAGGATTGTTGCAATTTGCTTGACAAAAAGCGAAAACCAATAACAAAAGCTTTTCGTGAAGCTGGAGAATATCCCTATTATGGGGCTAATGGTGTTCAAGATTATGTGGCAAATTATATTTTTGATGGTACTTTTGTTTTGGTTGGTGAAGATGGAAGTGTTATTACGAAATCAGGAACACCTGTTGTAACATGGGTAAAAGGAAAAATATGGGTAAACAATCACGCCCATATTATTGAAGAAAAAGATGGTGTCATACTACGCTACTTATACCATTATCTTCAGACGATAGATGTAACATCGTTGATTCATGGAAATATTCCTAAATTGACGGGAGGAGATTTTAAAGCGTTGAAGATCGCCGTACCTCCTCTGGAGGTACAACGTGAAATAGTCCATATTTTAGACTCTTTCACGTTACTTACAGCCGAGCTTACAGCCGAGCTTACAGCTCGGAAGAAACAGTACAATTTTTACAGAGACACTTTAATACAAAAACAGTGCAAATCTGAAAAAGTTAAACTGAATACTATTTGCAAAATTTATGATGGAACACATCAAACACCGAAATATACTAACAATGGAATACCATTTGTGAGTGTAGAAAATATTGATGATTTATATGGAACGCAAAAGTTTATTTCACCTGAAGCTTATGCAAAATATAAAATCAGGCCACGCATAGGTGACGTATTTATGACAAGGATTACTGCAGGGATTATCGGAAAATGTACGGTGGTGGATCGTGATGATGATTTGGCCTATTATGTTTCGCTTGCTTTGTTGCGTCCGAACGCGGATATTCTTGATAGCAGGTATTTAAAGTACTATCTGGAAAGCAGTTGGGGACGAAAAGAATTAAATAAATGGATTTTGTGGGATGCAACACCTACAAAAATAAACAAAGATGATATTGGCAGAGTGCTTATTTCACTTCCACCGCTTGATACGCAAAAAAGGTTGGTACAAGTGATTGAGCATTTTGATGCTATCTGTACTAGTCTGAATATTGGCTTGCCAGCCGAAATTGAAGCACGCCAGAAGCAATATGAATATTATCGAGATTTACTCTTGACATTTGCTGAAACTGGCAGCACACTCGTGACAGACAGACAGACAGACAGACAGACAGACAGACAGACAGACAGACAGACAGAGCTGAGCGCGATTAAGCTCATTCAGTATGTGTTTGGATATGTTACACTGCCGATGGGAAGCTTATTTGATTTCCGTAATGGATTGAGTAAGGGAAAGGATTTTTTTGGCTCGGGAATTCCTTTTATCAGATATACGGATGTTTATAATAACAGGTTTCTTAAAAAAGAAGATATTACTGCATTGGTTGAATGCACTCCTGCCGAAATTGAAAAGTTGGGAGTTCATCGTGGAGATGTATTTTTTACCAGAACATCAGAGACAGCAGAGGATGTGGGTTGGTCATCAGTAATGCTTGATGATATTGGTGATTGTGTATTTAATGGATTTACCATTAAGGCAACTCCAAAAACAAATTATTTGTTGCCGGAATATTGTGCATTTTGTTTTGCAACTGAAGATTTCAGAAAGTATGTTACAAGCCATTGTGCATTTACAACCAGAGCGTCCTTAGTGGGAAAAACGATAGCAGAGTATCAGCTTGCGATTCCGAGTATAGAAAAACAGCAGGAGATTGTAAATGCGTTAAATAAATTTCATAGCCTTTGCAATGACCTGTCCACAGGACTTCCGGCAGAGATCGAAGCACGTCAGAAACAATACGAATATTATAGGGATAAGTTGTTATCTTTCAAAGAATTACAAAAGTAAAGGGGCGAAGAGATGCCGTACTTTAACATTGTAGCGGAGACATCAGAGAATACCGTTGTCACAGAATATGAGCCTGTCAAGAAGTGTTCTGGCAGTTACCAGAGCGAAGCGGAACTGGAACAGGAGTTTATCCGTCTGCTCTGTGAACAGGGATACGAATATCTGCCTATTCATACGGAGAAAGGCCTGATTGCTAATCTCCGTAAGAAATTAGAGGAACTGAACAGCTATCAGTTTTCGGACACAGAGTGGGATGACTTTTTCAAAAATGCCGTTGCCAATTCCAATGAGCATATCGTGGAAAAGACCCGGAAGATACAGGAAGATAATGTTCAAGTCCTGACCCGTGATGATGGTTCTTCCAAGAATATTACACTTATAAATAAAAAGAACATCCATAATAACAGGTTGCAGGTAATCAACCAGTACAAGGTGAATGCTGCCCAAGGCAGCAGAGAGGGCAACCTGGGCTGTGTGATTGGCACAGACAACAGCGCAAAGCATGATAACCGCTATGATGTTACGATTCTTGTCAATGGTCTGCCTCTTGTACATATTGAGCTGAAACGTAGAGGAGTAGCCATCCGCGAGGCATTCAACCAGATCAACCGCTATCAGAGGGATTCTTTCTGGGCAGGATGCGGACTGTATGAGTATATTCAGATTTTTGTTATTTCCAATGGAACGAATACGAAATATTATTCCAACAGTACCAGACGGAATGCGGAAAAAGAGCAT
>CAOXUF010000115.1 GCA_948560485.1 uncultured Eubacterium sp. | reverse complement strand
TCAGACGTGTGCTCTTCCGATCTTACTACGTTCATGGTTTCCACCTCCTGTCCTTAAGGATATTATAGGGGATGCGGATTTAGAATACAACTGGTTTTTTGAAATCTCAACCGACAAAATTGGCGATTGAGTTTCTATAAAAAACTTTTCAGCTTTTCCATTTTGGGAATCCTAAACAAAGTAAGTGACATTGTTATTATTCACATCCTGGTAATTTTGGTATTTCAAAAACTCTGTTGCTTCGAGTAGCTATTTCTACCTCTTTTTCTAATTTTTTTAACTTATCCTCAGAATAAAAGACTTCATGCCAATCAATATATTTACATATATTATAAAACGGCTCTATATCAATATACCTATTTTTCAATCTTCCTTTTGATACCTCTTTTATATTTAACTTGAATTCATTCATAACTTCTTCAGAACTCATATTCTTTCTTACACGAACTCTAAAAAATGTAGATGTACCATAATATATGTCAGGTCTTCCCCCTTTGATTTTTCTTTCTCTTACATCTATAGATAATGTTGTAAATAAGTCAATACCATGTATATACACACTGATGTAACCGATTATTGCATGATATTTCCATGTTGTTCTTCGATGGTTAATTTGCTTAAATACCGCACGTCTTTTTATCCATTCCTCTTCAGATTCTTCTTCTCTCCTGAAAAGCTTTTCATAGTGATCATTCCAATATTTATTAAATTCTTCCCATGGACAGATATAGACTGGTATATCATATATTTTCTCTTCCATAATACTCCTCCTCAATTGAATTCTAACAATATTGTTATACGCTCAATATAACACAAGAAATATTATCTCGTCAACATTAATTCTATATTTTGTGTTTTATGTATATATTTTCACTACATATAGTGTTATTCTTTTATGCATTATTTACTTCATTTTCCTCCTCATTCCATCAACTTCATCGAACAACACTTCCATCAATTAATAATTATTCTCATTTAATATAATAACCTATCCATCCAGTAGGATTTAATCCACCCTTTCTCTCAAAAAATTTATTCCCCATTAATTCAGTATCAAATAGTCTTATTCCAAATTTTCTTAAAAGAAACAAAATAGTTTCTCTCTACGAGCACATATACGAACATACTTATTACCTATATGTTTAATATGTTTTCAGTATTTCCAAAATGCAACAAATCGTTGCAAAATATATATTTTCCACAAGTCTTAACAATCCTACTTTCCTCAGAAATGCCCTCTCACGAACTGATCACATTTTTTCCTTTCCCAGGCATCAAAATAACAACTTCCCTTTAAAGGGAAACTGCAATAAATAGCTTGTTTACTGGCTTTTTGAAATTATTTCTTGCCATTCTATCGAACGTACTCGAACATGCATTTAAAAAAGCCATCCCATAATTGGGACAGCTTCATATGACTATCTACATATTTCGTCTATCGCTCGCTCCAACCTCTCTCTGCCACTCTCCAAGTAATAAAGTTCATCCTCAATTTTCAGCGGTATCTTCGCTTTATGGGCAGCAATAACTTTTTGCTGATATAAAAGTAGTCCGCAAATTACTCCTGTAGAAAATGCATCATCTTTCAAAAGTTCTTTCATATCCCTATTCCTCCAGTCTTATAAATTTTTCCTATACTTTTATAATTGATAATCATTCTCATATGTAGTCAACAAGAAAATCATATACTCTCCGTCTTGTCTCTCCTATCATAAATATCCCCTCCTTCCAAACATATTTCCTATTTTTATATTCTCCATGACATATACATTTTCTCTATTTTTTTAATAGTTCCAACAAATTACTTACCATCCACAATTTTCAAATACTTATATACAGAATTTCTACTAAGTCTGGATAGCCTGGCAAATTCAGAAAGATTAATATTCCCCTTTACAAATTGAGGGTAGTATCTGAAAAAGGATTGCGGTATTGATTCTTCTGTAGTTTTCTTTCTTCCAATCTGTTTACCCTTTGCCCTTGCATTTTCAATCCCTTTTTTATTATGGTACTATGTAATCCATGCTTACTTTCACCATAATGTATTTTTTGATGACATGGATAACATAAACAAACCATATTTGAATTTATATCATTTCCACCTAAACTAATTGGAATTATATGATGATATTCCAATTCTTTTGTAGAACCACAATTACAGCATTCTGTTCCTATTTCCTTCTTATCCTTTTGTGTTAATTGTCTTCTCAATGCGTTTCCCCTTCCTCTAACAACTTTAAATATTTATATAGTGTTGATCTGCTGATACTGGATAATCTTGATAACTCAGATGTTGTTTGTGGTCTGCCTAGCTTAACACCTGATTTCTTTTACAACTTTATTTAATTACATCTTCTCCATTGTCATATGGTTTTACTTCCTATATAATTAGATTGAAATTATCTAACGGAGTTGATCACATGAACATAGAAATCAGACCGGAAAACAAAACACATAAATTTTTCCGCAAATTCCATAGTAAATCAGAGGACATATTATTTTCCATCATTCAGAAGGTTCCTAAAGAGTTTATACCGTCCTCAATTATGGGGTGGCTAGACAGATATATTGACAAACGTACACGGAAACTAAAAGAGGAAATTATCCGTCAGAAGTGGCAGCAGATTTATCTTGAAAAGGCATCTGAGGAAATCCGTGAGAGACAGGGCAGAAAAGAAGCACCATAGAAAGATGTCTTATTCTTTCCGCTGGTGCTTTTGAGGGTTATTAATTTAACTTTAAATATTCTTTTATTTTTTCCAAAACCAACTTCGCTGTTTCTATTTGCTCATGTGCTTCTTCTTTAGAAGCGATATAAAAATCATCGTAATCACTGTCTTCCCTAATCTGCTTAAGGATGCCTAGTTTTCTTCCTATTATTTTAGGAAAAATCCCTGTTGCAACATATTCCTTATTAAAATGCCCTATAACATCCTTATGACGTTTAAAATCAACAGAAGTAAGCGCAAGCACTGCTTTAACAGAGTAAAACGCTGAATAATAGGAACGGTTTATTGAATCCTTGTAAAATTCATTATCGTAACAGTACCTGGATACCTTTAAACTTTCCTCTGCCTGATGAAGTCGGTAATTACTTAATTCAGTTTGCCTGTTATCCATTTAAAATAACCCCTTCCTTTTGAACGTTATCATAAAAAGGCAGTGCCCCCAACCAGTAATTAAAATGTTCTTCATTCTTTATAAGCACACTTATATCGACACCATATTCCATTTGAAAATCAAATGCAAGGTCATATATATCTGTTTTAATCTGCATAATCTGATTATCTGTCAGCGTAGTCAAAACCATAATATCAATATCCGAATTTTCCCTGTAATCTCCCCTTGCATAAGAACCATATAAAATAACCTTGGATAGCTTGTCACCTAATATATCCTTCACTTGTCTTGAAAAGTCCAATACTATATCATGCGTATCCACAGGCTTCACTCCCTTCCTTACATCCTGTTTATAGTATAACAGATTCCCATATATGAAACAATCCAAACTAAAGAATGGGAATGAATTTCTTCATCCCCACAAGATTTTAATCACATGCAACGGTCAGATTTTCCAACCACCACATGTGATTATGTGCTTAACTTAGCATACCTAATCTAAGCCTAACCCAACTTAGCGTAGCAGAACACATCTAAGCCCATCATAGCATAAAATGCCTACCTTAGCCTAACATAGCATAACTTGACTCAGCAAGACGTATCTTAACCTAACAAAGCCCATCTCACCTAATCATAAAATACTTAACTCATTATTTCTGTTTACCACAATCCCTTAAGGGCTTCTAATCTTTGGTGTATAACCTAACACCATTGCGCCACTCTCCTTCCATAATTGCTATTGATATTTTCTACTTTTTCTTCACAAATCTTTTGAAAATATCCATCCAAACTGAATCCATATGATCTGCTAAGCAAGGAAATATTTTTCCCATTTTTCCTAATAATTATAGCCGCAATTACAACAGTATTTGTTGTTGTCAAATTCCCACGGATGATATTTTTTAATGCTTGACAAAACCCGTCATACCGTGTGTCTATATAATGCTTCTCTTTTCCACCTACAGAATTCACAAAATAAACAATTCTGTATGAAAAATAATCTTCATTCAAGTTATTTGTTAAAATTCCTTTATCTACATCTAAAAGAATATTTGATATCGTAAACATGACGTTTTCTCCTTTTCTTCCATATTGGGATGTCCATTTGCAGGACACCCCAATTTTCCTCTATGCAGCTATCCTGTCCTTTTCGAAATACAGGTTCATCAGCGATACCAAAAAATCCAACTTTCCACGTACAACATTTGCATCTCGTGTGGACACAAGCCCTTCATTCAGTGAATTCCATGATTTTCCGTCAATCATTACGTTATTTCCAGTATTGATGAACCATTCAAGAAATCTTCCAAAGTCATCATCCGGTTTTCCAAGCTCTGCAAATGTCTTGAATAATGCTACAAAAATATGTGCATGTTTGGAGTTGAATAGCTCTCTAGCCCCTGGGGTAATGTTCAATAAAGCCATTCTTGTAAGAAGGTTATCGACCGTTTCAAAATCCTGTAGGGTTGCATTTTCATTCAGCCACGAGAACCCTTTCTTTGCATCTTTTTTGAAATTTTCCGGATAATTACAGAGAAGAACCATATCCATTACAACTCTCTCAGGTGTCCCATTGATTTTTCCTTTTCCTGTACAGGTATATACATCCAGGAAGAAACGATTCTGCGTTATCTGTCTAATATCTGTTGCGAAATTGTCAGCGTATGTGAATGCTTTTTGATTCACACTCATTCCTTGATGATTATTGTATTTCCGAACAAGTTTAGAAATCTGAGTTATATCGCAGTCCTGGTGAATTGCGGTTTCCAACTGATATTCGTTGAACATATCCTGTAATTCTTCCGGCAGCTTGCCATAGGTTTTTCCGCGAATATCACATTCCGCAGTTTCCCATACGATCTCTCCCTGTGCGTCTCTTTTTATGTTTCCGGCTTCATCCAGTACTTTCCGCTGATAGGGAACCATGTATTCATCTAACTTCCGTGTAATCGCTTTATTTCCATACCGGAATAATGCAAGGGAACTGGAACGCTGAAGACCGTCAATTATCCATGATCTCGTGATTCCGGAGCTTGTTTCCTCTCCCAAAATAATCGGTGGAATATAACCATCTGTCAGAACAGTGTAAAGAAGCTCATTTATCATGTTTGCATTCCACTGGCCGGAAAGTCTCTGACAATCCTGGTCTGTGCGGATTACTTCTTTTTCCATAGCTTTAAGGTACTGCCCTAAAGAATAAGTCTGTTTTCGAATCTTTTTTGCCATTGTTTTTTCCTCCCTAAAATAAAATCTTTACGTTTTCATAGCATCTCACGATCTGTAAATCATCCGCATACTGTTTTTCCGAAATATTCAGTATTTCCCGGATTTCCACCGCCTTGAATCCATCCATCAGAAAATTTAATATAGAAATCTGCTGACTTGACAGTTTTGAAAGATAAATCTGTATTTTCCCCTTAAATCTGTCCCTTTCCTGTCGTTCAATCATCTCTTCGAATGTGTCAAAATCAGAAGGTATTATATCCATCAGACTACATTTGTCTTCATCCTCAATTGCTGCATCCAGTGATACGGCTAACTGATTCAGAACCCTTTTCTGCCTGTGTCTGTTTGTCAGTTCCGATTTGAATTTCTTTTGTAAGCATGAGTACAGAAATCCCTCAAAGCTAACCCCTGCATCCGGGTTGTAAGCATTGTACGCCTGCCATAGGGTGAGATTTGCAAGGGAATAGAAATCATCATAGTCAGCCCCTGTCAATGGCTCGTTAAACCTCATAAAGATTGACTTTGACATCTTTTTCAGTTTCCTCATATCGTTCTCACAATATGGTTGTAACAATGTAAGGTCTTTTTCCATTATTCCAACTCCTTTACTGAATCCCATGTATTGATAAGTTGCTTATTTTCAATGGCCTATTGAAAAATGGGTGTACAGGGAATCGAACCCTGTATATAAAGAACCATCCACCCTATGTACATACTACTTGCCGACTTTCTTAAGCTTGTCCTCATACCACTTAATGGAACCGCCCTTGAAATCTGTCTTCGGCTGTAAGATTGCCGACCTTCCTATCTTTGTGACAACTCCATTTTCTGTAATGGTAGCAAACTGTAATGTCTGTTTTTTCATGGTTACATCTCCTTTCTTTTGGCTACCTCCCACCCTTAAAGAGTGGGAACGCTTAGAGCCTAAAGCCCTTTTTATAGTCGCTCTAACGACTTATTTGATTCTTAAGACACCGAAGCTTGTAATCTTCTCAAACGGTTTCAGATCATCCCCTAAAACCTCTTTAAGCTTGTCCTTGTCAAGGTTCGCCCGGCTCTGTAACTTGTATGTAACTTTTGCCGTGTCCGTGAATTCTGTATCAAGGTTGTTTTCTACCATGTAGGAAATAATTTCACGTTCAACCGCTTTCAGTTCGTTTTCAAGCTCTTCTTTCATAGTCCTAAGGCCTCTTAGCTCCTCTACTTTGGATTCTAGTTGATTTTTTGTTATACACATATCTTCTTACCTTCCTTTTCTTATTTTAGTGGCAACCCCTAAAGAATCTTCATGGCTATTGTTTCGCGCTCAGTGGCTACTTCTCACATGTATATTGCTTTAAGTTTATGGGAGCTTTTCGAGCTGCCCGGTTGCTTTATATGTGG
>CAOXUF010000114.1 GCA_948560485.1 uncultured Eubacterium sp. | reverse complement strand
GTAGTTTTTGCGTGGTCTTTTGAAAAAAGAAAACCAAAGACAAGGGAAATTGTATTGCTGGCAGTTTTGACGAGCATGGCGATTGCAGGCAGGTTGATGTTTTTTATGACACCACAGTTTAAACCCAGTGTTGCAGTTATTATTATTACAGCGGTAATGTTAGGGCAAGAAGCAGGTTTCTTAAGTGGATGTCTGACAGCATTTATTTCTGATTTCTTTTTTGGGCAGGGTCCGTGGACGCCATGGCAGATGATTGCACTGGGACTTATCGGGGTTATTTCGGCGTGGATTTTTCAGGGAGCAGGGCAAAAGTTTATTAATAACAGATGGATACTCAGTATGTATGGATTTCTTATAACATTTGTATTGTATGGACTGATAATGGATACGGCGACTGTTGTAATGTATACAGACAAACCAAGGTTTTCTGCCTTTCTTGCAGCATATGCCACCGGATTTGTATTTAATCTGATACATGGAGCATCGACATTTATTTTCCTGTTTTTTATTTCAAGACAAATGTTTCAAAAAATTAACAGAATAAAGTTAAAGTTTAATATGTTTTAGAAAAACAAAGATAAAGCTGAATAAAATTAATTGAATTTGGGGTAAGATGGTGCTATTATGAATCGGGCTGTGAAAAAAGAAACTATCTGTAAACATTTTATTATTTATGCATTTAATATAAGGACAGCAGGGTACATAGAAAGAGGAAAACATCATGGAAAAGTATGGATATTTGTGGCAGCTTGCATTGATTTTAGCCAGTACTAAAGTTTTTGGACTGGTAACAAAGAGGTTTCATATGCCGCAGGTTGTTGGAGCATTGTTGGCAGGACTGGTTTTAGGACCGGCGATACTGGGAAATCTATTATCGGGAGTTCATATTGGCAGTTTTCAATTAGTGGATTTGACACTTTATCAGACATCTTTTATTAATAACCTGGCAGAGATAGGGGTTATTGTATTGATGTTCTGTGCCGGTCTGGAGACAGATATAAAGGAATTGAAGAAGTGCGGATTAGCATCATTTATTATTGCAGTATCAGGTGTTATTGTACCGTTGATAGGCGGAGCAGCGTTTACTTACTGGTTTCTTCAGGCAGGATGGATACAGCAGGCAGATACTTCTTCCGTATTCATGCAGGCGGTGTTTGTAGGTGTAATACTGACAGCAACATCCGTAAGTATTACTGTTGAAACCTTGCAGGAGATGGGAAAATTAAAGACTGCATCTGGTAATGCGATACTGGGAGCGGCAATTATTGATGATATTCTTGGCATCGTAGCATTAACGATTGTAATTAGTTTAGGTGGAAGTCCGAAAGAGGGGGCAGAGACAACGCCTCTTGGAATGGTGCTATTAAAGATATTATTGTTTTTTGTCTTTGTCGGCGTTTTTGGATTTGTTATATACAAATTATATAAGACGTGGTGTGAGCATGACGGAAAAGGAAAACACAGACATGCGATTATGGCATTTGTTATTTGTCTGATTATGGCTTTTGCAGCGGAAAGCCTCTTTGGTGTGGCAGATATCACAGGAGCTTTTTTTGCAGGTGTCATTATTTCCATGACACAGAAAGATCAGTTTGTGGCATCAAAATTTGATGTAATTGCTTATATGCTTTTAAGTCCGATATTTTTTGCAAGCATTGGTTTGAAAGTAGATGGAGAGGCAGTCATGCATATGGGACTTTTGGTAGTAATTTATGCAGTGGTTTTGACAATCGTTGCGATTTTAACAAAAGTGGTTGGCTGTGGACTGGGGGCAAAGGCATGTGGATATAAAAATTACCAATGTTTCAGAATCGGTGTAGGAATGGTATCGCGTGGAGAAGTTGCATTAATCGTAGCCAATAAAGGCATAGAGGCGGGGCTGATGAGTTCAGAGATTGTCGCACCGGTAATTATTGTCGTAATTGTCACTACGATATTAACACCAATTATTCTAAAACCGGTGTTTATGAGAAAGGAAGCGAGCGGTACAGATAATCCAATTGAAAGTAAGTTGGTAAATAACTACGAAGAAAGAGCGGAGTATAATAGATATAAACCTAAAAAATAGAGAGAAAAGAACCTGTGTAAAGTCATAGGTTTTTTTTTTCACCATATATTTGTAATAGCGGTTGTGTTTGTATTTTTTTAGTGCAGGCACTATTTATCCAAATATCAGGGGGAAAGTATGTCAGTATTTGTGACAATATCGTCTTTTATTATACCGGGAATTATGTTGTTTATTGTAATATACGGTGTTGCAAAAAAAAGAAATGTATATGATGATTTCGTTGAAGGTGCAACAGGGGGATTAAAGACTGTTATAAAGGTGATGCCTACATTAATTGGATTAATGGTAGCAGTGGGGGTACTCAGGGAATCAGGATTTATGGAATTTCTAGGACAGCAGGTTGGGAAGGTAACAGACCAGATAGGGTTTCCGGGAGAGTTAATGCCGGTAACGATTGTTAAGATTTTTTCATCTTCAGCAGCGACAGGTATGGTATTAGATATTTTTAAGTCTTACGGTCCGGATTCATACTTAGGAAAAGTTACATCTTTAATGTTGAGTTGTACAGAGACGGTGTTTTATACAATGTCTGTTTATTATCTGACAGCAAAGGTAACGAGAACACGATGGACACTTCCTGGTGCAATTTTGGCGACAATTGCAGGCACAGCAGCCAGTGTAATACTTGCAAATTTAATATAATTATTTTATATTTTGAATAGAGATTAAGATTTAAAGAAACTATATAAATAAATGATTATAAAAAGACGTTAGGAGGCAGGATGATATACACAGTTACCTTTAACCCCTCAATTGATTATATTGTTACCGTGGAGGACTTTCAACAGGGGAGGGTTAATAGAACATCGAAAGAGTTGATGTTTCCCGGAGGAAAAGGTATTAATGTATCTATGGTCCTTAGTAATCTGGGATTTCAAAATACGGCGCTGGGTTTTCTGGCAGGGTTTACCGGAGAGCATATTCAGGAAATGTTAGAGAAGAATGGTGTGAATGCTGAATTTATAAAAGTGAAACAGGGAATCAGCAGAATAAATATTAAGGTTCGTTCAAAACAGGAGAGCGAAATTAATGGTATGGGTCCGGTAATTAAGAACGAAGATATTGACCGTCTTTATAGCAAGCTGGATAAATTACAGAATGGAGATATTTTAGTGCTCGCAGGAAGTATTCCAAGTGTTTTGCCGGAGAATATGTATAGCGATATTATGAATTATCTTCAAAACAAAGAAATTAAAATTGCTGTGGATGCTACAAAGGATCTATTGGTAAATGTATTAAAATATAAACCATTTTTTATAAAACCAAATAATTATGAATTGGGTGAGATTTATGGTGTAGAGTTAAAAACAAGGGAAGAGGTAGTACCTTATGCAAAGAAAATGCAACAGAAGGGGGCAAGGAATGTGCTTGTCTCTATGGCGGGAGAAGGTGCTGTGCTTGTTGCAGAAGATGGACAGGTTTATATGAGTCCGTCTCCAGATGGACAAGTTAAAAACTCTGTGGGTGCCGGTGATTCTATGGTAGCAGGATTTATTGCAGGATATTTAGAAACAGGAGACTATAAAGAAGCGTTTAGAAGAGGACTTCTTACAGGAAGTGCCAGTGCATTTCATGAAGGATTAGCAACCAAAAAAGATGTACAGGATTTGGGGAAGGTGTTTCAGTTAGATTAGAATATGAATTGTGATATTTTAAAGGCGGAATACCTTTAAGGTATTCCGCTATTTATATTGTTCATAGAAGAAACAGATCCACTTTTCTGCTACGTCGAAAGATGTAGGTCCCATGGCCAAAAATGCAGTGTGAAATCTTTTTAGATTAAAGTGAGAACCATATTTCTCCATAACTTTGTTTTTTAATTCTACAATTTCCAGATACCCAACATAGTATTGGAGATAATTGGCAGGTTCCTCAATAACAGCTTCGTAAATAGAATTGCATACATTTTCATCTTCTATGCTGTAGTGTGATAAAAATTTAATTGTGTCTTTTCTGCTCCAGCCTTCAAAGTTTACTCCGATATCGCACAAAGAGTATAATGCTAAAGAGTATGAAGAATTGCAGGCTTGGGCGTTTGCCAGCTGGTTATCGTCATATTCATAGTGATATGATAAGAGTTCTGTATATGTTGCCCATCCTTCAGAATAACCACCAAAGTTTAATAGATGGCGGATAGGTAAAGGATCTGTGTCAGCAAAAAAGTTTGACTGGAACATATGTCCGGGGATGCCTTCATGTGCGAGTGTTGTAAAAAGACTCTGGCTTGAATTTGGAGAGGCATTATTAATGTAAATCATATTCTTACTGTCACTGTCGATAGGAGGGGACATGTAGAATGCCGGACTTAAATGTTTTTCCAGACTTTTATCAACATACTTTACATGAAATGGATAGTTTTCTTCCACAGGGAAATCTTTTGCGGCTTTTTTACTCAACCGGTTTAGTATGTCTTCCGGTTTGTCTTTGTTTTCTTTTATGGATGACAGTTTTTCTTCTATTTCCGGAGAGACATTCAGTAAAGAATACATTGTCCGCATATCTTTAGCCAACTGGTTCTGTATCATTGCTTTTTGTTCCAGAACATTTTTGGAACTTCCTGTATATGAGCGTACAAGATATTCGTAGTAGGCTTTTCCATTCTCCAATTTACAAAGACCTTCTTCATTTTTGCAGAATCCTTTTAGTTTCAGGTCTGATAATGTGGAAATAATTAGCTGGTAAGCAGGAATAACACTGCTCTCCAATAAGGCAGCGTTCTTATTAATGTATTCGTCTTTTTCGCTGCCGGATAAAAAGTCTGTAGAAGAAATTCGGCTTTCAAAAGAGGAATAAAGAAGATTATTCTTTATATTCTTTTCGGCAATAAAGTCGGAACATTGATTAATAATTTTGTCACAACAAAATGTACTGATAAAACTGTTGTTTTGGGCTTTTAATATTTGAAAATTACAAATCTTTTCAAAATAGCCCTTTAGTTGAGATAAAAGAATTAGATAATTTTCTATATCTTTTTGTGTGTTAAAAGCGTATTCAGATAATAATATTGGAAGTTGTGCCTGCAGTCCGGTTGTTGGGCTTAATGTCTGTGAGCAGAGACACAGGTCACCAAAATCCAGTTGTGAGGAAAAAGAACTCATAAGTGTATCATATGTTAATTGCTGACTAGGATAAAGTTCTTTATAATTCAATGACTTTAAATAATTGATTTGGTTTATGTAATAATTCTGACTTTCCTGCATAGACTGATAGTTATATTCGCCGAGAGTAGGAGTGGATGTATCCAGATCCCATTCTTCAGGATGTTCTAAATAAAAATGCAGGCTTAACCAGTCTCCGGAAAGTTGTGATGAAAACAATTCGTTGGAATATTGGTCAAAGCTATATTGTGTGTTATTTGTGTAATTTCTTGTTGCAGGTTTATTAGAAGATGATAAAACAAGTGCTAAAACAGAGAAAGCAAAAATAACCAGAAAAGAAATTAATAATAAAATTCTTTTGTTGATTTTTGAAATAAAAGCAAAACGATTCATTGGAAATCTCCAAAAGGTTATTAATATAAAATATAAAGCAAAAAGTAAATGTATGATATTTTCTTTAAATATGTTACAATAATTAAAATTTTTGTACGGAAAAATAATGAAAAAGTATTTAGAGAATAGAGTATTAATCTTTCAAAAAATTAGGAGGCAGATATGGAAGTATTAATGTTAGAACCTGTTTTTAAAGATGCAATATGGGGAGGAAAACTCTTAAAAAAATTTGGATATGAAAATGCAGGAGATAAGGCTGGTGAGTGCTGGGGAATCAGTGCGCATAAAAATGGGGATTGCAAAATAATAAATGGTGCACATAAGGGAAAGACATTATCCTGGTGTTTTGAGAATCATAGAGAGTTATTTGGCAACATAAAGGGACAGGTTTTTCCTCTTTTAGTAAAGATTTTAGGTGCAGAGGATGATTTAAGTATTCAGGTTCATCCAGATGATAAATATGCAGCAGAACATGAAAATGGTTCATTGGGAAAAACAGAGTGTTGGTATATTTTGGACTGCAGAGAAGATGCCACAATAGTAATTGGTCACAATGCCCAGAATAATGAGGAATTAAAAGATATGATTATAAATGCGAGATGGAAGGAATTAATTAGAGAAATTCCAATTAAAAAGGGAGATTTTTTTCAGATTAATCCAGGATGTCTGCATGCAATAAAAGGTGGAACATTGTTAATTGAGACGCAACAGAGCAGTGATGTGACATATCGTGTCTATGATTATGACAGACGGCAGGAAGGAAAGCCAAGAGAGCTTCATATTCAGCAGAGTATTGATTGTATTGCTGCTCCCCATAGAGATTATGAGCAGAAAATTGTTGTTAATAAGTATCCGGGAATGACTAGTGAGAGGCTTGTGGATTGTGATTTTTATAGTTTAGAAAAATGGGATATTCATGGAAGTTATTGTTATAAAATGGAAAAGCCATTTGTAAATGTCAGTGTTATAGAGGGACGGGGAAAAGTACAGGATATGGTATTAAAAAAAGGCGACCATTTTATAATACCGGCATCATTAAAAGAATGCCTTTTTGAAGGAGATATGACAGTAATAGTATCTTACTGTTAAATTTAAAAGAAAGCAGGAGAAAAAATGTTATCAGAAAGAGGTCTTCAAATTGTTGAGAAGTTAATAGAGAATAACCGGATTCCAATAACCTCTAAAATGCTGGCATTGTATTTGGGCGTAT
>CAOXUF010000113.1 GCA_948560485.1 uncultured Eubacterium sp. | reverse complement strand
ATTGCCGCAATCACGTCAATCCGCTTATCGGTATTGCCCCTGCCAATCGCCTGTGCGCCGAGAATCCGACCGGTGGGAACCTCAAAAAGCAGCTTAAAGTTCATATAGTGGCTTCCCGGCATTAATCCAACCTTATCCGGCGACATCACATAGGCAAACTGACAGGAAATCCCGGCATTTTTTGCCGTTTTTTCATTTAAGCCCGTGCACGCCGCATTCTGCCCGAAAATGCGGATACAGGATGAACCGATAAAGCCCTTATTTGCCGCTGCACCCCCGTACATATGGTCGGCTGCACCGCGGGCCTGCTTCTGTGCCGGGCCTGCAAGCGCCAGCCGCCCCGGACGGTGAAGCATACGGTTAAAGCTTTCCACGGCATCCCCTACGGCATAAATATCCGGGTCGGAGGTCTGATAGTTCTTATTCACCAAAATCCCGCCGGTTTCCCCAATTGCAAGCCCGGCTTCCCGTGCCAGCGAAGTTTCCGGGATCACACCAATCGCCATAACCACCACATCGGCATCCACGGTTTCCGCCTTGTCCTGACGTTTGATTTGGATGCTGTGTTCGTTAATTTCGGTCAGCATACTGGACAGATATAAAGCGATTCCATTGTCCATCATTTCTTTATGGAGGATCTGCACCATGTCGTAGTCAAACGGCATCATAATCTGATCCGTTCCCTCGACAAGCGACACCGAAAGCCCCGCCATTTTCAGGTTTTCCGCCACTTCCACACCGATAAATCCGCCGCCGATAACCGCTGCCTTCTTTATCTGGTTCACATCAATATAAAGCTTCAATGCCCGAATATCCGTCACATTCCGCACCGAGAATACATGCTTTTGCCCAATTCCGGCAATGCTCTTTGGCATAACCGGATTGGCCCCGGGTGCTAACACCAATTGGTCATAGCTTTCCGTATAGGTTTCTCCGGTCTGAAGGTTTTTAACCGTTACCGTTTTCTTTGCCGGATGAATCGACGTCACTTCAGACTGCACCCTTGCCTCGATAGCATACTGCTTTAAAAAGCGCTGGGGCGTCATCAGAACAAGCGCATTGCTGTTTTCCACCGTTTTGCTTAAATGGTAGGGAAGGCAGCAATTAGAGAAGGAAACGTGCTCGCCTCGCTCAAACATAATAATCTCTGCCGTTTCATCCAGCCTGCGGATACGTGCCGCCGCCGAAGCCCCGCCTGCAACTCCGCCTACGATAAGAACTCTTTTTTTCATGGTTTTTCCTCGCTTTCCTGCTTGATAGATTGGGGATGAATGTCCCTTGCATAGCTATACTTTAAATTTTAGCAAAAAATATGCCAATAGTCTGATTTTCTAAATTATCCTTTTCTTAGCAAATCTGATTTTTGCTTTAAAATCACCAGAGCTGCCCATCTCCATGATTATAGAAGGAATACAAAACGGTCATTTTATAAACCTTTGACATATCAGTCGTTTCAATTAATGCCAAAAACTCTTTACCAATCCCTGCGTATTGTTCTTTTTCCTCCTCCGATAATTCATTTAAACCATGCAGATAATCCAAATAATGCCTAAATGGATTTTCCTTTGCATTTTTTATATCATACGCAGCGACATCCGTGACAGATACATTACAGAGGCCATTTTCCAAAATTGCTTTCAGAAAGACATTATATGTTCTTGTCGTAGAATCTGAATCATAGCCATATTTTATTTTTCCATTAAATGATATATCAACATCTACGGAAGTACGGATTTCAATCCAGTTATTTCCAAGATCTTTAAACGTAACACCACATACGGAAGAAGCGTTTACCTCTTCCACCTATTTGATACTATAAAGATCTTCATCCTCCAAATCATCTATATGACTAATAATGTATGACTCCAACCTTTTCATAATCATATCAAGATAATTCTCTTCAATAATATTCCTTGAAATTCTTATACTTTTTCATAGACTTACTCTTCCCATTCCTCTCCAACACATCAAGCAGGACAGCTTTCCTCTATTAGTTCCGCCAGTTTTAATATCTCGGACTGATCCATCCTGCCATCAATACCCATAAGGTATTTGACATCCATCAATATCCCCACTACATTCTCATACTTCTTCTTATCGCTCTTCCAATCACTTGTTGCTGTGCCTATATAATGGATTGGCTTTCCTGTCGGGAAGCGCTTTCCCTGAGAATCATACGGCATAATAAACGCATTATAAACCATCGGCGACTCGCCATCCTTCATGAATTTTTCGTCTTCCGCTATATACTCTCCATAAGTAATCTGTTTGTTAATTGACGTGGATTCCGGTAAATGTCCTAGTGCTCCAGACCAGCCAAATTTATAATACTTTGCATCAAGCACATATACTTTCCTATCTAAGAGCATGATGCAATCCGGCTCCAGGAATGCATTATCATGATTTCTTCCATCTGTCAATTTCCACGCTGTTTTAGGAAAATACTTTTCCTTCTCTGAAATGCCAAATACTCTGTCTATCATTTTCTCCCAGACATATTCAAATCGGTATGTTCCATATCTGAAATCTGATTCGTCATCGTCTCTCATTGCCTTAATAACAGCAATCATATTCTTAAATAATTCCCTGTTTCTGTCATTAAAAGTGTTCTGTAGCTTGTCATTCACCACAACAAGCATCATTCTTCTATTCAGTCCGGTCTTAGGCTCCGCCGGCACAAAGGAAGTAAATAGCCAGCCAAATTTATCAAAGCTTTCATACACACAATATTTATGAATGAGCGTGATCAATTCGTCCTCATTAATGGTGTTTTTCTTAACAACAAAATCCAAATAATATGCCTCATCATCCTGAAGCAAAGGCTTCTGCGTCTTAATGGTTCTGCTCCAATCGATTTTACCTCGCTTTGCAATCTTCCTATATATTTCCCGCTCCTTATAATATCCCCTCTCAAAAAAGTCCTTGATAAGATAAAGGTATGCCTGAACCGGAATCCCGGTGTGTTCATCCCTATTAAGTCCAAGATAAACCTCCGATTCTCTTTTATCAGTATTCTTAGCCAAAACATTTATGAGAGATAAAATATCTTTTCTTAATCCTTTTTCATCTTCGCTACAATGATATCCTAATGGGAAATTGATCTCATAATATCTGTCTTTTCTCTGAATACCAACAAAAACATCACTCTCTATATTAGTATTCGTCCTGCATCTGTCAAAAAGAGAATTATTCTCCATCTGTATCTTCCTCCGACTCTGCAGCATCCTCTACGCTCCCAGATTCCGATACCTGACCAACCATTTTTTGATATACAGCCATTTTCAGTACCCGTTTCAGCAAATCTTCTTTTGATTGTGATTCCCTAAAAACTTCAATAATGCCATCCACTGAAGATATATTCTCATTGAAATAAATGTAATGATCCATCTTGAAAGCGTCATCCCACAGATATTTGAGAACTTTTTCTGGAAACTTATCACGTGAAAGTTCATTTATCTTCGCAAAATAAGCACCCAGTCGCTTGTCTTCGGAACTTCCGGTTTCTTCTCCAAACCTGATAATCTCCATATTTGTAACATCAGCAAATGTGCCCCAAGATATATCGCTTCCCTCTATCTTCTCTCCTGCATGGCTTGCCTTATGCACATCATTTTTTATCAAGTGCATTTCCCACCGTCTCTGGAATGCCGTATCAAGAGTAAATACATTCTGGTCAGAGGTATTCATCGTTGCAAGCAACGTCAGATTAGAGGGCATCTTAATAATCTCATCCTCATGCTCATCCCCAAATATAACCTTCGCCATATCATAATTTGAAATGTGATACTTTCCAGAACCATCATCGTTCCGGTCAAGTAGCTGAAATATGTCTCCAAATATTGCTGGTGCGTTTCCTCTGTTTATTTCCTCGATAACCAAGAAATACATGTTAGCGGGATCGTCATACGCTTTTTTTACCATCTTAGTGAATGGTCCAGGTTCAAAGACATATCGCAGCTTCCCCTCGTTTTCTCCCTCCTTCTTAATGATACGCGGAAGAATCTGTCCAACAAAATCAGAGTATGTATAATCCGGATGGAATACCACCCTTTCCGATCTTTCCTGTACAATCATCTGATCTATCTCATGGCTCTTGCCAGCACCTGGGACACCGTAAAAAAGAATATTTGCCCCGATTTTCGGAATATTACTTTCCTCGCCCAAATCAGTCTCAGCTTCTACCATTTCCGCATTATGTTCATTTAAATGAGAAATAGGCGCGCTATGAATCCAACTGGAATTAACCAAATAAAAATAAATGAATTCCCTCTTAAAAGCACACACATACTCCCCTGATCCAGACATCTGCTGAACAAATCCTTCCGTAAGTGCCCTCGCAATTGTTGTTATCTTTATTTGTTTAGAAATAGGCGTTTCTGCCGATGCTGTTGATGGATTGATATTCCATGCGCAAAAAATTGTCTCAGATTCATGCTTATATACCCCTAGACACGAAACTTTATTTCCTTCCACTTTCCTATCATTTGCATAGTTCAAATATTTAGCTTTTTGTTGAATGCGCTGCTCATCCTGAAGATTTTTTCTCCCTCCGGGAGTTGTCCCTTTCAGACATACAAAGAAAACCTGATTCTCTTCATCCCTTGGAATCACAATTTTATATACTTCTTTAAACTCATCGTTTACAGAAGAAACCTCAGCCCCATCAAAAAGATTATTTATTGCTGATCTTAATTCGTTTTCAACCTGTTCTGCATTTAATGCCATAGACCTGTCATAATCCGCCGTAACAAGCCTACCTTTTCCTACCGCCCATTGATAATCCGGCATAAGCCACCTCCTATGCTTCGTCTTTATTAAGATCTAATATTTTTATTTTCTTTGCATTCATAGATTCTCTATTTAACACATCTACAATATGCGGCGGATCTTCAAGAATATCTTTAACATCATCTTTCTCAATAAATATTATACACAAGTTCATTTCCTTCATAATTCTGGCGGCATATTCCTTTGCAGTATTAGATACCCGGCCTGTGGTTAGAATTACAATTACATTTGACTTCAATACATGTGATAACCCAACTTCCTTTGCGACCTGCTCTAGCGACACCTTATCAGTATTTTTACACTGAACTTGCCATCTGGAATAGCTAAGTCGCGTTGTATCAAAAATTACATCAACTTCTGCGCCACCAGTTTCGCTCCCTTTAAGACGAGTTCCAGCAAAATCCAAATCAACAATGCGCATCATCTTTATAGCAAACGCTTCTAATGCCAATCCTTTAACATGTTTACTCTTAGCATCAATTTCTTTTCTTAATACATCTAATGGCTTTTGGATATATTTAATAACTTCCTTACCAACTAACATCTCTATTTGCTGTAATATTGGAGCAAAAACATCAGCCTTGATAGTTCCTTTCAAACGTATCTCCGACGCATTTCCACCATGAGTTCTTGTATCTGGCTTCTTTTCAATGATGTCCTTCTCTATAAGTGGTTTAATAATATTTGCAGCAAAACTTTTTTCTTCAAATACAACATTAAAAGAGTTCTTTGCCAAATCTCTTATTTTTGCAGCGTTTTGATAATTTCCTGTATCACAATTACAAAGTGCCCGCACAAAACAAATTTGAGCATGACTAAGCCCTTTAAAAGATGCAATTTCTTCATCCTTGGCACCTATTAAGTTCTCTAATCTTTTTTGATTAATATTCCAACCACTCAAAACACCAGATTTCTCAAGCCACTTTTTCATAGTCGGAACTGATTTGTTAGTTTTAGATAGCTTCTCACAGCCAAGCACATTTAGCATTTCCGTAATATTAACTAATGTTGGGGATTCTCCAACATCCGTAACGCCTTTAATTGCTTCAATAAGCATTAACCCATTTAAATTTGTAAGAATATTTTTTGCCATCTCTTCGTAAATATTGGCTTCCTGACTCATAATGGATAAATTCCTGCCGAATAAAGAAAGATTTATGCCTCCACCAGTTTCTAAAATTCCATAAGCAACCATTGAATTTTTGCAATTACCACCCATTGCGCCATTATCTTTGAAGTATTCTTTAGAAACAGCTTTTACAAATTCTTCTGTTGACTCATATCCATCATAAGTCACAGCAATTTTTAACAACTTTATAATATCAATTTTTTCTGGTGAAAATTCCGCTCCAAAAGGCATTTTAAAATCAGCCATGTTAGTCCTCCTTAAAATACTGTTTCATAATCGCATCCGCAACAATGTTTGCCATCTTTACAGGCACTGCGTTTCCAACCTGTCTCCACTGATCGCGGAAATCACCACACAGTTCATAATCATCATCAAAGGTTTGTATCCTTTTGATTTCACTAATTCTAAGAAATCTATTCTTCCAATGAAAGGGACCCATATTATTTGAGAAGCTTGCCTGTATGGTCCATGATGGCCTCTCTGGCGATAACTTTAAAAGAAACGACCAATACCGCGATCTCCACTTGAATATGGGATTAGGATAGCCTCTCTCCGCTGTAAAATAAAGATAATTGTCTCCTGGCGGAACCAGTCTCAGCAAATCTTTATGTTTTGATCCAGCTTGCATTTCGGCATCCTCTGGCAAATCATAATCCAAATCTCCTATTGCATCTCCGCAAGTCGCCCAAGGTTTCTTATCTCCACGCTTTTCTTCTGGAACTTTTTCCGGATCATAATGAGTTTCTTCTGGAAAAACAAATGGCATCCCTTCGCCACGTTTAATTCCCACACATATAAAACGCTCTCTCATCTGAGGTACGCCATAATTTGCAGTATTTACAACTTTATATGT
>CAOXUF010000112.1:661-6787 GCA_948560485.1 uncultured Eubacterium sp. | reverse complement strand
CGATTTAGACATTCCAGAAGATGCGGATTACGTTTATATTTGCGAAAATAATACAATTTATGGCACAAAATTCCATAAGCTTCCGAACACAAAAGGGCATACGCTTGTCGCCGACGTATCTTCCTGCTTTTTGTCGGAACCTGTAGATGTGAAAAAGTACGGCGTCATTTATGGCGGCGTCCAGAAAAATATCGGGCCTGCCGGAGTGGTGATTGTGATTATCCGTGAAGATTTGATTACAGAAGACGTTTTGCCCAACACGCCGACGATGTTAAAATATAAGACGCATGCAGATGCGGATTCTTTGTATAATACGCCGCCTGCATACGGGATTTATATTTGCGGAAAAGTATTCAAATGGCTGAAAAAGCAGGGCGGGCTTTCTGCCATTAAAACGCGGAACGAAGAAAAAGCAAAGATTTTATATGATTTCCTTGACGAAAGCAAATTATTTAAAGGGACTGTTGTAAAAGAAGACCGTTCACTTATGAATGTACCATTTGTAACAGGTGATGAAGAATTAGATGCTAAATTTGTTGCAGAAGCAAAGGCAGCTGGTCTTGAAAACTTAAAAGGTCATAGAACAGTTGGCGGTATGAGAGCAAGCATCTACAATGCTATGCCAATTGAAGGTGTAAAGGCTTTGGTTGAATTTATGGAGAAGTTTGAAGCAGACAACATGTAGTGCTGAAAAGCGAACGGAGGTATATAGAAAATGACAAAAGTAAATTGCTTAAATCCTATTTCAAATTTAGGACTGGACAGATTAAATGATAATTATGAAATGACAGAAGATTTTGCAGAGGCAGAAGTAGCTTTAGTTCGAAGTGCATCCATGCATGATATGGATTTGCCGGACAGCTTAATGGCAGTAGCCAGAGCCGGTGCCGGAGTAAATAATATTCCATTGGATGTATGTGCAGAGAAAGGTGTTGTAGTATTTAACACACCAGGTGCGAATGCCAACGGTGTTAAGGAATTGGTTCTTTGTGGAATGCTTCTTGCATCAAGAGACATTATTGGCGGAAATCAGTGGGTAGCCGACAATAAGGCAGATGAAAACATCAATAAGACGATGGAAAAGGCAAAGAAGAACTTTGCAGGAAACGAATTAAAAGGAAAGAAACTTGGTGTTATCGGACTTGGTGCGATTGGAAGACTGGTTGCAAACATTGGTGTTTCTATGGGCATGGAAGTATATGGGACAGACCCATATCTTTCTGTGGAAGGTGCTTTAAGTATTAAGAGAACAGTTCATATTGTAAAGACAAGAGAAGAAATTTTTAAAGAATGTGATTTTATTACAGTACACACACCACTTGTTGATGATACAAAGGAAATGATTAACAAGGATACTATGGCAATGATGAAAGATGGTGTAGTTATCTTGAACTTTGCAAGAGATTTACTCGTATGTGATGATGATATGGCAGAGGCTTTAAAGAGCGGTAAGGTTAAAAAGTATGTAACAGACTTCCCAAATGCAAAAACTGCAAATATGGAAGGTGTTATTGCGACACCTCATCTTGGAGCTTCTACAGAGGAATCAGAAGATAACTGTGCAATTATGGCAGTTGACCAGATTATGGATTTTGTTGAAAACGGAAATATTGTGAATTCCGTAAACTATCCAGCTGCAACACTTGGTGTCTGTGATAAGGCAGGACGTGTTACAGTATGTCATAAGAATATTCCGAATATGATCAGCCAGCTTACATCAGCAGTAGCATCTGAAGGAGTAAATGTTGCAGACATGGTTGATAAATCAAGAGGTGATTTTGCTTATGCGATTATGGATTTAGACCATGAAACATCAGAGGCATTAGTTGAGAAGTTAAATGCTGTAGATGGTGTTATTAAAGTAAGAGTGGTAAAATAATTCTCATGGACAATGAGGAAAATAGCCATGTTTACATGGGTGTTTGACGAATGTTGCAAGGGTTATATGCCTGTTGTTTACAATAGGTATATAATTTTTGAAAGTTGAGTTATAATAATGGGGCTGTTAATGTTTAATAGCCCCGTTTCTTATATACTAAATTGTTAAGTGGAGAATGATATGAAATTTATATTGGCAAGTAATGTTTCAGAGGAAGTAGAGTCAGGTTTAAATGAATTAAATAAAGAGGTAAGTGCATTGACAGGAACATTGGATAAGATGGTAGACAAACTGATTGATTTTGGCTGGCATCTTCTGATTGCAATAGCAATATTTGCAGTTGGTAAAGTCGTTATCAGGCTAATGAGAAAGTTAGTAAAAAATATATTTAAAAAATCCAATGCAGATGAAGGTGTGGTAAAATTTGTAGATTCCCTTGTGAAATTTACAGGGTACGTGATTGTACTTATTATTATTTGTAGTGAGATTGGTATAGAAACGACATCTTTTATAACGCTGCTTGGAACAGCCGGGTTATCGATTGGTCTGGCATTACAGGGGAGTCTTGCTAATTTTGCAGGCGGGGTGTTAATATTGTTGTCAAAGCCTTTTATTATAGGCGATTATGTAATGATAAACGGCGAAGAGGGAACCGTGACCAAGATAGATATTGTATATACTACATTAGTAAAAGCGGACAACAGAGTGATTAAATGTCCAAATGGCGAAGTGGCAAATAATACAATTATTAATTTTACAAATCAGGATGGACGAAGAGTGGATGTGAAGTTTTCCATTCACTATGATGCGAATATTGAACAGGCAAAAGATATTGTAAAACAGGTGATTGAAAATTCGCCATATACACTAAAGGATAAACCAAATGATGTGGTTGTAATGTTATTAGATGAAAGTGGTGTGAATCTTGAAACAAGAGCATGGGTAGAG
The DNA here is from genome assembly GCA_948560485.1 of uncultured Eubacterium sp. The sequence goes on along the minus strand of CAOXUF010000112.1, from coordinate 3,960 downwards.
CCGAAAGATTACTGGGATGCGTATTTTTATTTGAATGAACATATTAAGAAAGAATTAGAGAAAAATGATATTATTATCCCATATAATCAGTTGGAAGTGCATGTGAATAGCAAAGGATAGAATAAAATCAGGTCAGACAGATTTTTATGAGAATTAATTTGCTGCAGGAAATAAGAGTAATGACATAAAGAGAGGGTTTTTAATGATAGGGATTGTATGTTTAGATCAAAAAAATGGAATGTATTTTAATGAAAGAAGACAGAGCAGAGACCGATATGTAATTAGAGATATTGTAGAGATGACAAAAGATGCAGTTCTTCATATTAATTCTTATTCGGAGGAGTTATTTGAAAATCGAATTGTGGAGTATGTTATTTCAGACGATTATTTTAGTGATGCAAAAGATGGTGAGTACTGCTTTGTGGAAAATCATATTTTGGATCAAAGTGAAATGGAGAAATTAATCGTATATCGGTGTGATAAAGTTTATCCGGCTGACCACAGATTGAACCTTAGTGGATGGAAATTAATCGGCACACTAGAATTTATGGGATATTCACATGATAAGATTGTTAAAGAGGTATATAAGAGAAATGAGAAATAGTTTCCGTTGGCACAGAAAACACAGTAAGAGATATAGAAAATATTTCAGTTTCATATTGTTATTGTTTATGGTGTCATTATTGTTTGGATGTTCTAATGATACAGCGCAAACAAATCATCAGGAAGCAGATTATATTAATACCGCTGTTGAAAAAAATATAGAGTATCAATCAGAAAGTGATGATATTCATTTGAATGAAATTTCTGAATTTGATAATGAACCATATGTAACAATTAATCATAATGAGCCTTCTTTTTCAAAAAATGAAATAACAAAGGAGTCTTTTGAAAGTTACAGTAAACTCGATGCTCTTGGGAGATGTGGTGTGGCACAGGCTTGTGTCGGTAAAGATATTATGCCGACAGCAAAAAGAGGAAATATTGGCATGATAAAGCCTACAGGATGGCGCACAGTAAAGTATGAGTTTGTTGATGGAAAGTATTTATATAACAGATGTCATTTGATTGGATACCAGCTTACAGGAGAAAATGCAAATGAGAGAAATTTAATTACCGGAACAAGATATATGAATGTAGATGGAATGCTGCCTTTTGAAGATATGGTGGCGGACTATGTAAAGGAAAACGATAACCACGTGCTTTACAGAGTAACTCCGGTATATGAAGGAAAAAATTTAGTTGCCAGTGGGGTTCAGATGGAAGGTTATTCTGTTGAAGATCAAGGCAGGGGAATATCGTTTAATGTATACTGCTACAATGCACAGCCTGGAGTGAAGATTGATTATAGAACGGGGGATAGCAGTGTTGATGGAGAAGTGGTTGAGGAAATAACAAAGAAGAATCATGTTGCACAAAAAGGCGATAGCAGTTCTTCGGCAAGTACACAGTATGTTTTGAATATGAATACGCACAAATTTCATAAGCCGAATTGTGGCAGTGTAAAAACGATGAGTGAAGCAAATAAAGGAACATACACAGGAAGCAGAGAAGATTTAGTAAAGCAGGGATATGAACCTTGCGGGAATTGTAAACCATAAGAAGGAGAAGAATTTAAAATGAATATAAAAGAACAGGCAAAACTTGTAAAACTGGCATCACCTAAGATGGCAGGAAGTAGTGAAGAACATAGAAATCATGCATTGAATGCAGTCGTTGAGGCATTACAAGCACATAGCGAAGAAATATTTGAGGCGAATAAAAAAGATTTAGAGCAGGCGGCAAAAGACCATGTGGCAGCTCCAATTGTAAAGAGACTGAAATTTGATGAAACAAAATTGAGAGATGTGGTTGCAGGAATTCAGGACTTAGTGAATCTTCCTGACCCATTATTCAGGAAGCAGATGAACCGTCAGTTAGATGAAGGTTTGACATTGGTTCGTGAGACCTGTCCAATTGGCGTGATTGGAGTAATATTTGAGGCGAGACCGGATGCTCTGATTCAGATTTCTGCCCTCTGCATTAAAAGTGGTAACTGTGTTATCTTAAAGGGCGGCAGTGAGACGATGAACAGTAACAGAGTACTATTCAATATCATTTATGACGCTGTCACAGCATCAGGAATGCCGGAGAATTGTATGCTGCAACTAGAAGCACGTTCAGAGATTTCAGAACTTCTTACATGTAACGAGTACGTAGACTTACTGATTCCAAGAGGTTCCAATGCTTTTGTTCAGTATATTATGAACAATACGAAGATTCCTGTAATGGGACACGCAGATGGTATCTGCCATATTTATGTGGATAAGAATGCTGATATCGAAAAGGCAATCCCTATTATTATTGATGCAAAGACCCAATATGTATCGGCATGTAATGCAGTTGAGACATTGTTAATACATAAGGATATTGTTGATGAGATTGTTCCAAAGCTATATGAAAAGTTGAAAGAAAATCATGTGGAACTGCGTGGAAGTGAGAGAATTGTAAATCTAACAGGCTGTACTGAAAGTAATGAAGAAGATGACAGGACAGAATATTTAGATTTAATTGTGTCTGCGAAAGAAGTAGAATCTTTGGAAGAGGCGATAGATCATATTAATTATTTTGGTTCACATCATACAGACTGTATTATCACAGAGGATAAAGAGACCGCAGAACATTTTATGAGATATGTAGACTCTGCGGGAGTATATCAAAATTGCTCTACGCGGTTTGCAGATGGTTACCGATATGGTTTCGGAGCAGAGGTAGGAATCAGTACCAGTAAAATCCATGCAAGAGGTCCGGTAGGATTAGAGGGGCTGGTAAGTTATAAGTATAAACTATATGGTAGTGGAAATATTGTGGATGATTATGCAAAAGGGGAGAAGGCTTTTCATTTTGAGGATTTGGGATGAATGCAACAGCTTGTGAAGATGTAATGATTTTTGAAAGAAGAATACCATATAACAAAAAATAAATTTGTAGAAGAATATTGTGACAAATTGAAAGAATGGGACTCTAGCAAAAATTCTGAGAGAATTAAGAATTTAAATAAATGTAATAACGCTGAAACTATATAAAGTAAAGAAAATATTAAAGTATATGTACATTTATTATAGACATATTTGGCTTTAAACTTTGCATATCAGATGCACAGATGAGAGCCGATAGGTCTTATATGTCTGTGTATAAATGAGAATGTATGTTGTTATTTGTTTATTACAGCTGTTATTAAAATTATCGCACAGGCATATAGATGCTTAGTGCGATTTTTATATGTAGAAGGAGACAGCATGAAACAAAAATTTTCTATA
>CAOXUF010000112.1:0-651 GCA_948560485.1 uncultured Eubacterium sp. | reverse complement strand
ACAAATTTGGAAAATTCTATATCGTCAGTTATTTCCCCTCGACAAATGTTGAAAATATAATAAAAGAAAACGTAGTTCATTATGGATATATTGAAAAAATCTTTAAGTATATTTATGCGTGCAATATGCATTTTTATAAATAGGGATTTATTCAATTGTATTCGAAAATAATTTTTAAGTTGAAAATTATTTAAATGATAGTTTTAGAGTAAATACATAATTTATAGATAAGGGGAGGAATTATAAAATGCAAAGAAAAATATTAACAGGGATACTTTCATTAAGTATTATATTTAACTTAGGTGTCACATCGGTTAAGGCGAATTCATTGGACAATATTTCTAGTGCTTGGAAATACCAAAATAATATAGAAAACATTTTGGTTAGTAATGGAGTAATGAATAGTGAAAAAACGGATAAACATACAAGGATAGATAATGATAAAATAATTGTAGAAGTTGATAATGATGCTACAAATAAGCAAATAAAGAGAGCTTTGGGAGAAACGGCAGAAAGTTATGAAATAATTAGTGGTGAATTTGAAATTGATGAAGATTTGCCAAAAGAGAAAAAAGAAAGGTTACAAAAGTACCTTGATGAAGAAAAGTATACTACAATAATTGAAGTTGATTTAAAGGATGGTGTGGAAAC
>CAOXUF010000111.1:5176-6810 GCA_948560485.1 uncultured Eubacterium sp. | reverse complement strand
TACTTTGAAAATCTTACCCTTATATTTTACAGAGATGTGGCTTCTGATTAAACGCTGTGAAATCTCTTGGTATAAGATATTTAATAGCCTGTATTGAGATATAAAAGTTCGTGTTTACACAGTTGATATTATTCGTTTGACCGCTTATAATGGATGCAATACATTTGGGAGGCTAATTATGTTTGAGTATATGACGGTGCAGGAAGCCGCAAAGCTTTGGAAATTATCTGAACGACAGGTACAGAAATTATGTGAGACCAATCGGATTGATGGAGTAGTTCGTTTGAGCCGAATATGGTTAATACCTCGAATAGCTAAAAAACCTGCGGATGCCCGAAGAAAAGAAAACAAATTAGAAGAAATTCATACAGATGACAAATAGGAATGCCACAATAAGGGCGGAGGTGAAATGGTATGGCAAAAATTTTGGTAGTTGAAGATGATGAACTGACAAATGAAACAGTCAGCGAATATTTTCGTGATATGGAGCATACTGTCGTTTCAGTCTTTGATGGAGAAACGGCAGTTGAATCATTTAATACAGATAAAATCGACCTTGTAATACTGGATATTATGCTACCGAAAATGAGTGGATTGAACGTCCTGAAGCAAATCAGAAAAAGTAGTTCTATTCCCGTGATTATGTTGACAGCTATGGACGATACAGATACACAGATTATGAGTTTTGATGGTTTGGCTGACGATTATGTAATAAAACCATTTTCCATTGTTCTTCTTGGTAAAAGAGTGACAGCTTTGCTCCGCCGTGTCGGGAAAACTGAACCCGAAAAGATATGGCAGCAAGGAGATGTAATGGTTGATTTTTCTGGTTTTTCGGCAGAAAAAGCAGGAATATCGGTTGATATTTCACCGAAGGAAGTATTGTTGCTGAAAATGTTGGTGGAGCATCCAGGTGTTGTTTTGACGAGAGAACAGATATTAAACTATATTTGGGGTATAGATATTCCGCTAAATGATAGAACAATTGACACTTACGTAGGACGCTTGCGGAAAAAGTTGGATTTGGACTGTATTCAAACGATAAAAGGTGTGGGATATAAATTTGAGGTGAAGCGATGAAATTATTTCAAAAAAACTTTTTATATACGCTTTCCATTATGGTGTTGATTACCTTGTTGGGGCATTGCCTGATTTACCTTCTCATTCCCACAATTTACACCAATCAAAAGGAAAAGCAGGCAATAGAAATCAGTAATGAAATCGTGCGAAAATTACAGGAATCTGAGTCCAAAACACCTCAAGAACTGGTTGAGCAATACGCAAAGAAAAGCAAGTCATGTATCTCCCTTTCCTATGAAGGAGAGCAATATGTTTTTGGGGCTTTTTATATTGAGGATGTACTGAATGGGAACGGGAAGAATTATTCGTTTCAGGCATCTCCTGATGGTAAACTGGAAAGTTCTAATACATTTCCTCAAATTACAAACCAAGGCATAGAGGGATTAACACCATTCCTTTCCACACAATTTGTAAAAAAGACCTCGACATTTATCTGCCTGTGTGCAAAGATATGATGTTACAGCTGGCAATAAAGGTTTTCCACAATTAACGTGTCTATGTAGTGTACACCCCGCTGATCCTTAGTCACACATACTCCTGCAATGGCGTGATGG
>CAOXUF010000111.1:4311-5166 GCA_948560485.1 uncultured Eubacterium sp. | reverse complement strand
CTGGAGTTCAGACGTGTGCTCTTCCGATCTCAGCCGGTTGGCGAAGTTAAAGGCGTTGTTCTTGAAATACTTCCGTTTACCCTGATAATTTGTGTACTGATTTCTGTTATTGTTGCTTTGTGGTATTCCAGACGGATGACAAAGCCAATCACAGAAATATCAAATGCAACCAGTCGTATGAAGAAGTTGGAACGCACGATTATCTGTCCTGTGACATCAAAAGATGAAATCGGGCAGCTTGCTCAAAATGTAAATTCGTTATATAGGGAGTTGCTTACTTCTATTGATGACCTACATGCTGAAATTGAACATGTCAACGAGGTAGAGCAATCCAAGATAGACTTTATGCGAGCAGCTTCCCATGAACTTAAAACGCCAGTTACTGCGGTATGTACCATGCTGGATAGTATGATTTTGGGAATAGGAAAGTTTCAGGATTACGACACCTATCTGCCTGTGTGCAAAGATATGATGTTACAGCTGGCAACGATGATTCAAGAGGTATTAGATGCGTCTAAGCTCAGTGGTCAGCAAGAAGAAAAGGTAGCTGAGGTTTCTCTATCAGAGCTTCTTAACGAAGTGTGTAGCCCTTATATTCTAATTGCCAAAGCTAAGGGGATAAACTTTAAAATGGACGTGGATGACAGCAGTTATGCTATGCTCCCGCAAAAAGCAGTCACAAAAGCAATTTCCAATATAATTTCTAATGCCGTAAAATATACGGAAAAGGGAAAGCGGGTTTTTATCTCTTGTATGAATGGAACTCTAATTGTAGAAAACGAATGTAAGCCTATTCCAGAAAAAGAGCGAAAGCATCTATTTGAAGCATTCTACCGACCAGCCTATTCCAGAAGT
>CAOXUF010000111.1:3633-4301 GCA_948560485.1 uncultured Eubacterium sp. | reverse complement strand
AACGGGAGGTAATGGACTTGGTCTTTACCTTACAGGGAAAATTTTAGATACCTACCGTATTAGCTATGCCTTAGAGCCAACGAATAGTGGAATGCGGTTTCGTATAGATTTAAAAAAGTAAATTTCTGTAGTGAAAGCATCCTCTTTGCCGAGGGTGTTTTTTTATTTCATAGAAAAGTGCGTCCTATGAAACAAAAAGCCCTCCGGGCGGGATGCACACTGCGGCGTGAGCGGTGGATGTCGCGATGCGACCGCCGCAGGCGCGAGTTTCGCAAGCGAAACTCTTTTCTTGTTTTGACAACTTCATGACAACTACACTTCATACGCATGAAAAATGCTCCGTTTATAATACTTCTTGAAAACAAAATAAAGGAGGATTTTCTATGGGTGCAATGAAACGCACAGTACGTTATCTTACTCGCAAATGGAAAAAAAGTATTTTACTGTTTGCAATTTTCCTTGTGGTTGGAACATTGGTAATCTCAGGCATTTCAATTCAGAGTGCTTCGGAGCAAGCTGCCACAAATTTACGCAGGTCATTTGGCGGTGGTTTTGTTATGAAAGAAGACCACAGCGACCAATCCAAGTTTGAACGTCGGGATGTTGGCAACGGAAGCTACGCAATGGTTTATACTGGGGAATCACTTACAAAAGAGATTGCTGATAAG
>CAOXUF010000111.1:0-3623 GCA_948560485.1 uncultured Eubacterium sp. | reverse complement strand
TAAGGTAGCCTCTGTTCCTGGTGTCAGTGGATACAATGCGGAGAACATCGGACCCGCTAACTTAAAAACTATGGAAGGTGACTATTTAGAACTTAAAAGCATCGAAGGCAGTATGTTTGCCAATGAGCCTGTTCTTAGCAAGCAAGCCAACATTTATGGCTATACTAACACGCAGGAAGCGGATATGTTCACAGGGGGAAGTATAGAGTTAATTGAAGGGCGGCAGATTACGCCAAAAGACCAAAATGCCGTTCTTATTCACAAAGAGCTTGCCGAGAAAAATGGCTTAAAACTTGGCGACCAGTTTATCATTGCTATGAATTCACAGATTACGGGCGGTGATGAGGAAGGCGGAAAACTGAAAGAAACCGTAACCATTGTCGGCATTTTTGACTCAAAAGTAAGTCAACAAGTATCTGTGTTCTCTACGCCGGGTGAACTTTTGGAAAATACAGTATTGATGGATGTAGAAACTAGCGTAAAGCTACTCTCGTGGTCATCCGCAGGATATTATAAAGTTCAATATCGGGTGAATGACCCCGCAGAACTAAACAATATTATGCAAGAAGTGAAAAAACTGAATTCCATTGATTGGAGCTGTTACTCCATATCCACAGATAATAAGACCTATGAAGTTGCTACTACTCCGTTGGATAATTTAAGCGGATTGATTACCACTCTTATCATTATTATTACTATTATTGGTGTGGCAGTTTTAATTTTACTGCTTACCATGTGGACAAAAAGCCGTACTCATGAATCTGGGATTTTGCTTTCACTCGGAATTGGCAAATTTAAAATTATCATGCAGCATATGGCAGAAGTATTTATTATAGCAATCTTGGCGTTTGGCATTTCGTTTTTTACGAGCAGTGCAGTAGCACAAGGCTTGGGAAACACCTTGTTGGGTGACACCAGCCAAAGCAGTACACCACAGAATACGCAGTTAGAGGAAGATGGGTCTTTTGGGTATACGCTTCCTGAAACACCGATGAATGTAGATACAGCAACGGAGCTGAGTGTGACCGTAGTACCGCAGACTTTCCTATGGGTATTCGGAATCGGCGGCTTATTGACTGTTGTAGCTGTATTAGCTGCATCCGTACCGTTGTTCCGTTTAAAGCCAAAACAGCTTCTCGCTAAAATGAGTTAGGAGAGGAAATCATATGGGAATATTTCAAAGAGCCTTTCTATCCGTCATAAGGAAGTTGGGAAAAAGCGTTGTTCTGTTCTTAGTATTACTTGTCGTGTCCACCTTTGTTTTAGTTGGGCTATCGACAAAACGAACATCGGATACAGCAGCATTGGAACTCCGTCACACTCTTGGTGGAAATTTTGGGCTTGTGATAAATAAGGCGAATTCCGAGAATTACAAAGCGGACGAAAACGGTGGGGTACAATACACAGGTTCTTCCCTTGATGATTCGGTGATAGAAAAAGTGATGTCTATATCAGGGATTGAACAATACAATGCCTACCAAAACGGAGAATCAGAAGTGCTGTCCTCTGACGGTATACCATTAGAGCTTATTAAAACCAACAATCAATACGATGAGGATGAGCGATTGCTGCACATGGCTACAAGTGAGTCCAATTCCTTTTCTGAGAAAAGCAATTATTTCCAAAAGGAAATTTTCCAGCTCACAGAAGGGAAGCATATTGGGGATGGTGACACAAGCATTGCATTGATTAGTAAAGACCTCGCTGCTGTTAATCACCTAAAGGTAGGTGACAAAATTATGTTAAAAACAATGAATGGCGGTGCAGTCGTTACTCTTACCATCGCAGGACTATTTGAGATAAAGGAACCTCAAGTAAATGCCGGGCTTGCTCCACCACCTTCACTTTATCAAAACCGTATTTTTACAGATAATAAAACAGCAAAAGAACTTTATACAAATGGTAAGGGCGAGTATAAAGGAGTGAATTTCTATGTGGATGACCCTGCGCAGCTTAGTAATATCATAGAATCTGTGAAGGAAAATGTAAATATTGCGTGGGACGACTTCTCCATTGAAACGGCTGATGCAGAATACAGACGTTCTGCTGCACCGCTTGAAAAAATGTCCTCCATGCTGTCCTCGTTACTTCTTTGTATCGTAGTCGGAAGTCTGCTTGCACTTTCGCTCATGCTTGCTCTATGGATGAAAGAACGAGTGCATGAAATAGGTGTATTGTTGGCAATGGGATTTGATAAAATCCAAATTATCGGGCAGCACATAGTGGAAATTCTGCTTATTGCCATTGTAGCTTTTGGCATTTCCTATTTTGCAGGAGCAGCGGCAGCAAATACCGCAGGTAATTATTTAATGACAAGTGCTTGTGAACAGTCTGTAGGTGAACAAGACATTGAGGTAACAGGGAAAGATACAGCACCCATTGAAATAGATGTGACTGCTCCTGATTTTTTTGCGGTCTGTGGAATTGGCTCATTAGTAGCCGTTCTGTCCGTTTTTGTTTCGAGTGTGCCAGTAGTGCGGCTCAAGCCAAAAGAAATTTTAACAAAGATGAATTAATGAAAGGTGGAATAAAAATATGTCAATTTTAGAAACAAAAAATCTTGGCTATTCCTATAACGGGAAATCAAAGGTACTTGAAGATATTTCAATAAGCTTTGATGTTGGAAAGATGTATGCCATTCTTGGTCCGTCAGGGTGTGGAAAAACAACATTGCTCTCTCTGCTCGGTGGTTTAGATGTTCCGACTAAAGGCGAAGTCGTATGCAACGGAGAGAACATCAATAAACTGGGACTAGCAAAACACAGGCATGAAAATGTTTCTTTTATCTTTCAGGCATACAACCTGATAGATTATATGAACTCAATAGAAAATGTGAAGTTGACCTCAAAAAAAGCTCCGCTTCCTATTCTGGAGCGTTTGGGGTTGACAAAAGAAGAAACCAAACGTAATGTCCTCAAGCTCTCAGGCGGCCAACAGCAACGTGTGGCGATAGCGAGGGCATTAGCCAGCGATACAGCGATTTTGCTTGCCGATGAGCCAACAGGAAATCTTGATGAGGATACAGCAGAGGAAATCACGCAAATTCTCAAAGAAAGCGCACATGAACTCAAGCGTTGCGTTATCATTGTGACACATTCGGGGGCGTTAGCGAAACAAGCTGATATAGTGATAAAACTTCGTAAGGGAAAAGCACAGATTTTTGAGCGTCCTGAAGAAATAAATAAGCAATCTACCTCGCAGCCACAAAAACGCAAAAATAATGTGTCACGCAGTGAAAGGAGATGAGAATAAATGAATGACAATCAGATGATTAAAACAAAGAAAAAAGATGGTCTACTCTCGTTGATTTTATATGTTCTCGCAGCAATTTTGTTAATTGCAGCTTTTATTTCATTGGCAGCCTGCCAACAAAATATTTCGGCGCAGCTTGCACAGGGCGTTTCCGTCAAAGGTAACGAGCTGGCTATTTTAAATATCTATCTTTCCAGTTGTGTCCAACATTTCGCTTTTGCAGGCTTGCTGTTTTTCTGCGGTTTGCAGTGTAGGAAAAGCACATTTGAAAAAATGGGAACGTTGAAGAATATTCTGTTGCCGTATGCGGAAAATCAGCAGTGCGGTATAAAATCGCCTATTCCATCTAATATGGAGCATCCAGATGAAAC
>CAOXUF010000110.1:687-6836 GCA_948560485.1 uncultured Eubacterium sp. | reverse complement strand
GATACAATGGGAGTTTTATTTCATTGATAAAATTAGGATTTTCAGCCTCTTTCTTAGCAATAAAATCATTCAAATACTTCTCATATATCTGCTCTTTTGCATAGTCGCCTGAGGTAATTGCAAAATTATCTCCTAATCCCATTTGCATAGACGCTTCCTTAATAATCTCATGAGCAAACTTATGAATCGTTGAAACACGCATAAAATCAGTATCTTCAATGTATTTCAAGAACTTAGGATTAGATGTCAATACATAGTAATTAATAAACATCTGCTTCAATCTATTCTTCATATTCTCTGCTGCATCGTTCGTAAAAGTAACCATTGCAATATCACCAATCAAATTGACTGTTGGATTCTCATATTTATTGCAGAGAAAAGCGATTCTCGAAACCATCGAATATGTTTTTCCAGTTCCTGCACCTGCTCTAACCAGAATATTCTTCTCTGAAGATGCATGTTCAATAAAATACTGTTGACTATTAAAAGTGCTTTTTTTCGCTAGCTTCTCTAATAACTGTTTTTCTTCAAGCGAGCAATCTCCCTCATAAATTGTTGCAGATTCTTTGAGCATATCTTCCAAGTCTTCAACAACATATAATTCAAAATTGAAAATCCTGAATGCATTATTTTTTACAATAAATTCGTTATTTACATTCTTTTTTAATTTAAGATTATTCTTTTCTGCTAATACATCTTTCTCGTTTAGTTCTCCTTCTAAAACATAGAGAATGGAATCTGCCGTATCTTCAGAAGATACAAATATAATTGATTTTGTTCCTTTTAAATATCCATTCACAATGTCATGAATTTGCTTCTTAGCTAGTTTCTTAGCAGTGGAAAACACCACCGAATATGGAACTTGGCTACTAATCTCTAATGGCTTTTTCATTTGAAAATATGGTTCAAAATGTTGTCTGATTTTCCCCATCAAATCATCATCCATTTCAGCGTGAGGAATGGATTTACACTGATTATATGCATTAAGCAACTTATCTCCTAATCGGATAGGATCTGACAAATCTTCCTTAAAAAGTGTCAGTGTTTCCTCAGATACAATGTCTAATCTGTTATCATAATATTCTTTCTTTGAAATAAACGGATAGCATACTAAATCAAATATCAATGGACTTACACTGTACTTGTCGCTTATCAAGTTTAATAGTCCAAATCTGTATGCTCTGGCTTGTTTCTTTGGCGATTTCTCCGGTTTGTCATACCCCTGAATTATTATTTCATCCACACCAGTCACGTTAAAAATGCTATTTGCCAACCAACCCTTCACCTCGATTATAATCATTCCAACATTCTTCATAAGAATACAGAAATCAAACTCTCTTCCATTCACTTCACGGCTATTGTACACAATAGCCTCTCCTGGAAGATTATCAGAAAGGCTCTCCCAAACTTTACCTTCGCCTTTATATTCAGGTTTTTTATCTATCATCATCGCCATAATACTTACCCCTGATACATATTACTCAAAGAAATCCTCGTTAATTTTATACACCGTATATGTTTGAATCTTTTCCAATCCAATACCATACTTAATCATCAATTCTGCGAGCAAATCTCCATCTATAAGCTTCAAGTTCTTCTGTTGCTGTTTCTCAGCATAATTTCTTGCTTCTTTTGTAAACGTAGATGTTGTTATAAACACACCCTTTTGAACATCTTGCATAGCACCAACAAAAGCCTGCAACAATGGTCTGCCAATAGTGTTTCCACTATCGTTTCTTTTTGCCTGTAGATAAATTATGTTTTCCATCTTGCCCTACAATAATAAAATGCTTAACTGGCGAAGCCGATGGAAAAATTATAGGGTTTTATTTCAACAATCTCCTCATATATCATTTTCGCTGTTCTAGGCTTATTATCATTTAACACTTCAGTAATAGCACCTATTATTGTCATTTTACTCTCCTAATCACCTATACTTTTTATTATCCTGAGTAGTTCTAATATTTCTTCCTCTGCCGTATGCTTATTTAATGATATCCTTAGTACCTTTGAAACTTTATCCTCCAAACCTAACGCAGTTATGACATGTGAAGGTTCTCCAGCACTACACGCCGAACCTGTAGATAAAGCTAATCTGTCACTAATATGCTTTATAAATCTTTCATTATTAAAGTCTTTCTTATCAATCACTACACTTATAATTCCAGGTAATCTCTTGTCGGATTGGTTCGTTAATGAAATATCTGGTATTTCCATTAATCCATTGACAAGCATTTGATCAAATCGTAAGATTTTCTGTTCATTTACATCTAAATCTCTTAATGCGATTTCCGCTGCTTTACCAAATCCAACTATATTATGAACAGCCAGCGTTCCTGCTCTGAAACCATTCTCCTGTTCACCGCCATGCATAAATGCTGTAATTGGTGGAGTACCATATGCATCACTCTTTACAAAAGCAGCTCCAATTCCTTTTGGTCCATAGATTTTATGTGCTGAGCATGATGCGAAATCCAAGCCCATATCATGAACATCTATCTCCATTTTTCCAATCGCTTGTGTCAAATCGGAATGGATAGCAATCCCTTTTTTCGCACATAACTTAGCAATACCCGAAACATCACTTATGGTTCCTACTTCATTATTAACATAGATAACAGATACCATCGCAGTGTTATTCTTTATTGCATCCTCTACACTTGTAACAAGAATTTCCCCTGTTTCAGTAATACCAACAAAAGAAGCCTCATATCCTCTATCCACCAATTTCTTACCACCAAACAAAGTTATAGTTGGATCATTATTTGAATACAAATTACCATTAAGAAACTTACATGTATTCAAAGTAGCTTTATGTTCAGCAACAGATGTAATAATGTGATTCTTTCCATCTCCGTAATAACGACGATAGTCCATATAGCCTTTAATGATAAAGTTTGTACTCTCTGTGGCACCTGCTGTAAAAATTATTTCTTCAGGATTGGCTCCCAACAATTTTGCAACCCTGACACGTGCATCTTCTACAGCATTATGAGCATTAACTGCCTTACAATAATACTTACTTGAAGGATTTCCATATTCTTCCCTAAGGTATGGAAGCATTACCTCCAATACTTCTCCATCCACAGGAGATGTTGCACTATTATCAAAATAAATCATACCGTATCACCTACTCCTAACACTTGAAGAATATACTTATCCATATTTCCAGCATGATTATACATGTCAAGCAACAATTCACTTCCTCTATCAATATGCGCTTTTACATATTTAGGAAAGTATTCTTCTTCAGGCAAATATCTTCCTTCAACTTCCTCTATCAACACCTTGAAATATATCTCATTATCTCCGGTAATTGTCTGTCTATTAAGATCCAATCCGTCCGAATCAGACTCATAATCAGCTACTGAAGTATTTTCCTTCAGAGACCATGCAATAGCATGTTTTACTAAGGTATATGGCTTATAATTTGTTCTATTTTCTAACTCTTGGAATATTTCTTGAGTCTTCTTTGAAGTTTTTAGTCTAAATATCATTGCTTACACCTCGAAAAAATAACGTTGTTCAACAGTAGTTCTGTTTTGGCTTTCATCATTTATAAGAAGGTATTCCTTTGCAATATAAGGCTTGATAATTTGGTAATATTCTTCATTAATTTCTTCATCTGTTGAAAGAATAACTACTTGTTTACTGATATTAGGGAAAAACTTCTCTGATATCTCTTTTCTATGATTAGCGTCAATACGTGCATAAGGCGTATCAATAATAAATGGTATATCATGGTCTGATAACTCAATAATCGCCCAATATAATGACAATATGAATATTTGGCGTTCTCCCTTTGACAAACGGCTGATATCAATGCGCTTAAACAAATTATGACTATTCTTCTGTTTATCAGCCTCTAATACCTGCTGCAGCTGTGGTACGGTGTCAACCTTATACTTTTCACGAAGAAGCTTCATTCCCTGTTTGCCAATCTCCATGGCAAACACTTCTTTGCCCAGATTCTTCATTAGATGAAGCAGCTCTGTAGTAGTGTACTTCACATTTTGATAAAGATTGAATTGAAAATCATCTTCAATCTCAATATGCGTAATCAAGTTATTCTTTCTATATATGTGCTGTAAATTCTGAACAATAAGCTTTTCCAGATTTCGCTTGATTGATTCCGATTTTCTCTCAAGCATTGTTCTCATCATCTGTGATAAGCCGGTACTTAATTCGAATACATGCTTATTCTGGGCACTATCCTTGATACTCTGAAATGCACGATCTCTTTGCTGAATCGCAATTACCAATTCTTCCTTTACCGTATTCAAACGCATCTCTGACTCGTGAATTCTCGATGAAATCTCATCTTTCTTTTTCAGCAATGTGTTCTCTTTTTCAGCAAATTTTCTTGCATCTTCATCTGTCATTGCACTTTTAAGAATACGATTGATTTCCATTGTTCTATCAACTGCTGCTTTTCTTTTTTCGACCAGTTCAACCATGGCTTCAACATCAAAATCATCAATTGCCGAAATCATCGCATTCACTCTTCCAGAGTCTTCCTTAGAAAGATCATGAACAGGCAGTATACCTTCTTTGAATCCTTTAGGTTTGAATTTTCTAAGTAAGAATTCCATTAATGCATCAACAGCAGCATCACTTACTACTTCATTCTCATTTAGAGTATTCTTTATTTCCTGTTTCTTAAGTTTTTGCTGAACATAATAATAAATCTCGCCCTTTTCCTCAAAATCTAACTGTTCAGAAATTCTTCCCGTGAAATTTCGAAGAATAAAAAATGGCATTAATCCATCAACGAACATCTTAATTTTTGTAAGTGCTTCTGTTTTTGTATGCTCCGCCTCCGAAAACTCTTTTAAAAGTGTTTGACGCTCAATTTCAGTTATTCCACCAGCATTTTTAAATGCCGTTTCAACCTCTATTAATTCAGTTTCAACCTTTTCTAACTCATCTTTATCTACCACAATTTGAACTTCAATTTCTGAATAGCTTGTTTCTATTTCCTCAGCATTTTTTCGTAGTTCTTCATACTGTGCATGTAATTCTTCCTCGTCTGTACTTTCTGCTTTACCTGCATATCCAGTCGTATACTTACGAATAATTTCAAAAATATCTAATCCACATAATGTATAAACTGCATTTTTTACATATGTATTATAAGTACTTGTCGAGAAAATACTTCCCACTTCTTCCCCATCGAATAAGAAGAATTCAAACAAATCTGGTGGAATCATTCCCTGCAAATAATTCTGAAAATATGATAATTCTTGTTCATCTAATAAATGACCATCAGTTTTAACATAATATTTTTCTTCTAGCTTCTGTTTCGTATAATCCCACTCTCTAGTTATCTCATACTCTTTAACTTCTCGTTCAACCATTAAAGATACCAATATCTGAACTCGCGATTCAACTACATCCTTTTGAAAAGATTTTGAATTAATACAATCTTTTATTTTTGCAATATACTTTGGATTAACACCAACATAGCCAAAAGATAACGGTCCATATAAGGCAATCTTAATTGCAGTAAACAATGATGTCTTTCCAGCACCATTCTTTCCACCAATCAGAATTATATTTTTGTTACTATCATCACTTGTAAAATCAAACTTATTCAATCCCTCATAGGAGTTGAAATTGTATAACACTATTTTATTTATTTTCATCTTCAATCTCCTTCAGGATCTCATGATGAAGCCATTGCTGATTAAGCAAACGCTCCATTGCATCCTTCATAATTCTTTGGTTTGAATAGTTCTTGTTATGATAAACAGACAGAATAATGTTTCTAACCAGATCAAATGGTACATCATTTGCTGCTGCCAGTTTTTCTAATTCATCTACGGTTTCTTTATCAACAAGTGGTTCTTTATACTGATACCAAGGTAACCTTTCTCCAGTTAATTCCTCATATAATTCAACTAATGTATGTCTTGATAAATCTAATTCATCATCCCAAATTTCATCTATTGCTTTGAGTTCTTCCTGGGTAATCAGTTCATATCCCATCTTCTGCTGAGTTTCTATAAGCTTTGTCAAAATAAGCTTCCTTGCTTCCCACGTAAACGGACCATATCCCATTTCTCCAGTCTTTGTTTCATAAACGGTTCCATTCCTACGTTTTTTCTCGCGATATTCGTCTTTATCTCGAATGCCCATAATCCACGTTC
>CAOXUF010000110.1:0-677 GCA_948560485.1 uncultured Eubacterium sp. | reverse complement strand
GAATTTCCACAAGACTGTGTCTGTCCTCCAGCATGTACCCCGGCAAAAGGGCACTCACCACTGTCTGCGCCCGCATACAGTGCTACAAGTTCGTTATTGTTTGATCCCCAAGGAGTTTTTCCACCATCAAGTTTTAATAGAACATCCCAAACATCATCCGTTGTCAATTCAACTATTGGATTATATACATACGCATCCAGAATAGTTTCATGTCTATTCATAAGGCGGTTAGCTATTTCTCTTCCCTCAATACGTCTTCTACGTGCTTCACTTTCTGCCTTTCGAACTCCCAAAAGAATAACAACCTCTTCGCCTTCTTTTTTAATTACATCTCTGATATAATCAGCACTAGGATTTATCTTTAATCTGTCTGTACACCATCTGAAGGTCCCATTCATTCTTGGAGTAGGAAATCCTCTTCCTATTACATTTGCCCAAAAGGAATTATCTGCGGGTGGTGTTACCATTGTTGAGGTAATAGGCAGATCGTCATTTATCGCAGCCTCTCCAAGAAGTTTATTCATCTTACTGAGATATATCTTTATTAATGGGTTCTCAATAAGTGTATCTGAGGAAACAATATAAACATTCTTGTTTCTTTCTTCTTTCGGAAGATTTAATAACATTTTATAAACCAGTTCAACGACGGTCGTAGAATCCTTTCCACCACTATACCC
>CAOXUF010000109.1:4630-6865 GCA_948560485.1 uncultured Eubacterium sp. | reverse complement strand
GACGTGTGCTCTTCCGATCTCACCAATGCACAGAAAAAAGAAGAAAAATATCATGTTGCAGAGACAATTACAGTATGGAGTTTTCAAGGAAAAACATATATATTGGCATATAATCGAGAGATTAATCAGGTCTGGGAATGTAATGAGAATAATGTAGGTAATGGATTTATTGATTTAGGAATACAAAAACAAAGTGAAATTCATCATGTAGAAAGTGAAAACGGACAATTTGTAGCATACGAGATAAACGGTGATGTTTATGTAATGGATATATTGAGTAAAGCAATCCGGCCGGCATTTCAGTTAAAGGCAAAAAATACAGAAACTTTATATAAAACAAAAGCAAGAGTTATGAAAGTCAATGATAATGGGGATTTAGACTATATGGTATACGGATATAGTCCGAGTGACATTCATACAGGAAAGAACGGTATTTCTGTAATGCACTATAATTGGAAAGATACAGTTTCAGAAGAGAGGGTATTTATACCATGTACAGAGCCTGCACAAATCCTGAGGGAAGAAATGTCGGAGTTGTGTCATGAAGGTGATGGTACGATATATATTATGCTATCGAATACAATTTATTTTGCAAATCTGAAAACAAAAGAATGGGGAACATTAATTGAAAATATTGAGGATGGCAGCTGCGTAGTAAATGGTGCAGGAGATATCATTGCGTATAATACGAACGGAACCCGTTATGGAAGTGACAGCATAACAATTGTGGATTTATCTAATGGGAAAAAGCAGGAAATTAAGGAAGATGGTAAGAAAATAACTGTATGTGGCTATATAGGGGACAATCTCGTATATGGAATGGCGGATACCTCTATGAACAAGAAATATAGTAGATTTCCGATGAAGGTGCTGGTTATTGTAGATAAGGATTTAAAAGTTGTTAAGACCTATCAGCAGCGAGGGGTTACTTTATCCGATGTAGAGATTACAGAATCAGTCATTAGTTTTCAGCGATGGAAAAACAACAAAAAGTTAGATGAAGAGCAGTTACTGAATAATACAGAAGAAAAGAAGGCAATCGCAAAATCAAGTTATTATATGGATGATGTGAAAATGAAAGAACTTGCATTAGCATTCACGAATAATCTGGATTCCAAACTGACGCTGGGAATCGGGCATTTAGGAAAAGTGAATTTCCATGGTGATGCAGAGATTCATGCCGGATTTGTCAAAGAAAAAGGTAAGAGATTCTTTGTATATGGTTATGGAAAACTTCAAGGAATTTATAGAAATCTGAGGGCTGCGGAGAATGCGGCAAGAGAAACCTATGGACTGGTAGTAAATGACAAAGGGGCGAAGATTTGGACCTTTGAAGAAAATTATAATAATAAGTAATATAAAAGAACAATTGAATGTATAAGTAAAAATGCACACGGCAGGTTACCGCGTGCATTTTTATTTAAATCTTATAAGAAGTTTTACTGAAGGTTCTCAGGATTTAAGCATTCTAGTTCCGGAATGACAAATCTTCCATCTTTTCGAATCAGGATGTTATCAAAATAAATTTCTCCGCCGCCAAACTCAGGAGTCTGTATCCAGACTAAATCCCAGTGAATTGCAGATTTGTTGCCATTAGGAGCTTCATCATAGCAGTTACCCGGTGTGAAATGAATAGAACCTTTAATTTTCTCATCAAACAAAATATCTTTCATTGGCTTTGTTACATACGGATTTACACCAATAGCAAACTCACCGATATACCTTGCACCTTCGTCTGTGTCAAATATTTTATTGATACGTTCAGTGTCATTGGCAGTAGCTTCAATAATTTTACCATCTTTAAAAGTTAATTTGATATTCTCGAAAGTAAAGCCCTGAAGTACACTTGGTGCGTTATAACTGATAGTGCCATTTACAGAATCGCGGACCGGTGCAGTGTATACTTCACCGTCAGGAATATTCATGTTACCGGCACATGGAATTGCAGGGATGTCTTTAATAGAGAAAGTAATGTCTGTGCCAGGTCCTGTCATATGAACTTTATCTGTTCTATTCATAAGATTTACGAGACTTTCCATCGCCTTCCCCATTTTGCTGTAATCCATTGTGCAAACATCAAAATAAAAATCTTCGAATGCTTCAAGTGACATATTAGATAACTGTGCCATAGAATAATTCGGATAGCGCAAAACCACCCATTTTGTTTTTGGAACACGAATGTCGTGGTGCACTTTTGTTTGATAAATAGTTTCGTAATAATGCATTTGTTCTTCA
>CAOXUF010000109.1:0-4620 GCA_948560485.1 uncultured Eubacterium sp. | reverse complement strand
ATCTGATAGCTCCGCAATATTATCAGAACCGCGTACTGCAATATAACAGTCCATCTCTGACATTTCTTTTGCATCTAATTCCGCCATAAGCTGCATCTGTTCTTTTGTGCAGTTTAATAATACTTCTCTTTGTAGAGTGGGGTCTGTATAATGCACAAAAGGGACACCGCCTGATGCATAAGTCTCTTTAACCAAAGCCCGTGCCAAATCTTTGGTGGCACTGCCAATATAATGAATGTATACTTTTTCTTCCGGTTGTACTTTAACAGAATAGTTTACCAGATTGTATGCCAGTTTTTTTATTCTCTCGTCCATAAAATCCTCCTTGTATATCATATAAATTGTCCAATCATCACTTATTTTATTCCTATATTTGGATTTTGTAAAGATTGAGTCACAATTTGACCCTGCTTTCTATAAATGATATAATAATATATGGATTAGTAGGACGATTCATAATAATAAAAATCAGGAGGACGATTGAAAATTCAATCTGTTTGTGCTTTAACGATAAGTGCAGGCGCTTCTGATGAAAGCATTAGGAGGGAAACAATGCGTTTCATTCATACAGGAGATATTCATTTGGGAGCACACCCTGAAAGCAAGCGGGAATGGGCTGCAAATCGGGGAGAGGAAATATGGGGAACATTTGAAAAACTGATTAAAAAGATAAAAATGGATCCGGTGGATTTGTTGATTATTTCAGGAGATTTGTTTCATAGGCAGCCGTTGTTAAGAGAGATAAAGGAAGTTGATTATCTATTGTCCACGATACCGGATACGAAAGTGGTTATTTGTGCGGGAAATCATGATGCGATAAAAAAAGGCTCTTTTTATGAAGGTTTTCAGTGGAGCGAAAACGTAATTTTTTTAGAAGAACGTAACATACAGAAAGTTAATATTGATGAAATCAATACGTGTGTATATGGATTGAGTTACCATGAAACAGAAATAGAAGAGAATCTGTATGACCACATTATTGTAGATGATATTAATAAATTGAATATTTTAGTTGCTCATGGAGGAGATGAGAAACATATTCCGATTAATAAGAAAAAACTTGCGATGTCAGGGTTTGATTATGTTGCAATGGGGCATATACACAAACCGGAAATGGATGAGCGCAGCAGAATGGCGTATTGTGGTTCTTTGGAGCCGATTGATATGAATGATATTGGGAAGAGAGGATATATATACGGGGAAATAAACAAATATGGCTTGGAGCTGGAGTTTGTTCCTTTTGCAAAACGTATCTATAAAGAAATTGATTTTACCGTAACACCGAAAGTGACAAACATGGAAATCCGCCATAGACTGTTTGATATGATGGCAGAGAATGGCGAGGAGAACATGTTTAAAGTTGCCTTTAATGGTTATAGAGATCCGGATTTTGAAATCAAGGAAAAAGATATTGAACAGATAGGAAATATTGTTTCTATTATGGATGAAACTGTTCCGGATTTTGATTTTGAAGAACTATATGAGGATAATCACGATAACATTTTAGGAATGTTTATAGAAAGATATCTTGATAAAGGATATTTGAATGAACGGGAGAAAAAGACTCTTTATTATGGCGCTAAAGCGTTATTAGACGCTATGGAGGATGAAACATGATTATAAAAGATATACAACTTACAAACTTTGGAAAATTTCATCATAAGGATATGCCGTTGGAGCCGGGGCTCAATATTATTTATGGAGAAAATGAGGCCGGAAAGACCACGATACATACATTTATCAGAGGTATGCTCTTTGGGATAGAGAAACAGAGGGGAAAAGCCAGCGGAAAGGATTTGTACAGTAAATATGAACCTTGGGAAGACCCATCTAACTATCAGGGCATGATGCGGATTGAAAATGAAGGTATTACATATAGAATTGAAAGAAACTTTAATCGACAGAATAAATCTTTTAAAGTGATTAATGAAGATGCAGGGATAGAGCTTTCGACTGTTGAGATTGACCGTCTGTTCATGGGATTAGATGAAAGCTGTTATTATAATACGATTAGTATCAGTCAATTGGGAAGTGTTACAGATAAGGAGTTGGAAGTTATATTAAAAAACTATGCTGCGAATCTGGGAACCACGAAGTCTATGGAAATTGATATTAAAGCAGCTTTTGCCGATTTGGACAGTCAGAAGAAAAAGATTATACAGGAGAATAAGATTGGCGAAGAGGAAATTATAGAAAAAACTCTGAAGAATGTGAAAGAACAATTGGAAGTATCAGAGAGAGAACAGCATAACATAATCGCATCTGTAGAGCAAAAGAAAGAGGCTGCGTATAAACTGGTTGACAGAAAAAAGGAACTTTCTACGTTGGATAAAAAACGTTTGGAGGAACTGGCAAAGCATAATGAGCGTAAAGACAAACTGTATCAGGATGTAATGAGTTATACTGCGGAAGTTGAAAAAAATACAGCCACATTAGACAAGATAAAAGAACATAAGGCAGAGCTGGAAAAGCAGTTGTTAGAAAAGGGTGTAGACAGCAGCGAAACAATGGAAGCGTTATCAGATAAAGTGATTCATCGCAGCAGCATGCCAATTACATTTATTATTTTAGCACTCGCATTCATTGGGGCAGCAGTTGGATTTACTGTAGGTAATATTGAGTTTCTGGCTTTAAAAGAGTACTGGATTCGTCCGGCGGTATGCCTGGGAGTCGCTGCAATGTTTTTGTTTTTTGCAATTATTCGTTATGGTTTCAATCAAAGACGTAAAATGAAAAAACTGGAGGCTTTGAAAGAGTTGAGACTGGTATTGGATAAACTTGAAGCAGCAAAGCATGAAGAGTTATATATGAAACGCCAGTTAGATAGCAAAAAGGAAGCGTTAGATAATACACAGCAACAGATTTTACAGGAAGAAGAGAAGGAAGTTACTGCACAGGATTATAGTCAGGATATTCAGGAAATTGAAGAAAAAGAGAGAGAATTGAATGATTCTATATCTAAAGCAAGATGGGCTCTGGAGCAGAAGAAAGAAAATGATATTCAGACAGAAAAACGTCTTGACGAACTCAAGGAGCGGCTCAATAATATTAAAAATGCAAAGATTGAGATTGATGCCATAGAAGAGGCAAAGAAAAATATCGAAGAAATTGCTAACGAGATACGAAATAGTTTTGGTAAGAAATTAAATGAGAGAGCCTCCTATTATATGGCACAGATAACAAATGGCAAGTATGACAAACTGACGATTGATGAAAGATTGAACATCTCCGTAAACAGCAGGAAAGCATTGATAATGGCTTCAAGACTGAGTAAGGGAACAATAGAGCAGATTTATATGGCACTGAGGCTTGCAGCAGCAGACATTATTTTTGAAAAAGATAAGAAACCGATTTTGTTAGATGATGCTTTTGTTATGTATGATAACAAGCGTATGGGTAATACATTGAAATTTATGTCGGAGAATATGGATCAGGTGATTTTGTTCTCCTGCCATACAAGAGAAAAAGTTATGGCAGATAAATTGGGATTGAAGCATAATTTCATAAAACTGTAAAAAAAAATATAAATAAGAATCATAGATAGAGAATTAAGCAAATTCTATATTTATGGTTTTTATTTTTATATAATATGCAAATAAAATTGTTTTAATATAGAAAATATTGACAAATGTATACCAATAGTTATTTCCGCCCTAGAAATATTAAAGTTACAATGAAAAAAACGGTGATTACAAAAGGAGGAAATAACTATGAAAAACAGAAGCATTATGTACGAAAGATTAAAAGAAAAGTGTTATCGTTACTACTAATCGTGGCATTAGTGACAACAGGAATAAATCTGAATATGATGTCACAATTCATTTATGCAGCACAGGAGAGAGCAAAGGAAAGCAACAGAATAGAAGAAAAAGTAACAGTTGTAAAGGAATTGGTAGATGAACGGACGGAAAATTCCAATACATATTTATTAAGTAATGGGTCAAAAAAATTAGAGATATATGGAGAAAATGTAAGGTATGAAAATGAAGGGGAACTGATAGATTATGACAGCAGCCTAACAACGCTAAGCAATATTGATAGGAAAGAGTTAAAAAACATAAGAAAAGAGCATCAGAATGCTTATGTAAAAGTCAATAAACAAGGAGACTCAAAGCAGTATTTTCCAGAAGAAATAAGAAATGATACCCCAGTCATTTTAAAGAAAGAGGGGGACACAATATCTTTCTGTCCAGAGTTGGGTAAAGATGAAAAAGTAGCAATGGACGAAACGGAAGAAAATAAGCTGACATATACAACAGAAGACAGACGGGTAGAGTACATCTATACTTCTTTAAACAATGGTGTGAAAGAAGATATCGTAATAAATGAAGAAACAGAAAATAATAGATTTTCGTTTCAGCTGGATTTGAATGGATTAGAACCTGCATATGATAAAACGACTGGAAGAATATATCTGCATGAGGAAATGAGTGGGATGAGAACAGACGGATAAGAGAGACGGTTACGTATAAGGCTACGGGAAAGAAGTATGATGTGTGGTATTTCTTTGATACTGATGGTGAGGCTGGAGGTTTTGAGCATGCTGAAATATCCGGCATGGATAACTGAGCTGGTATAGTAAAGTTGTAACACTAACACTGAGAAAAATGATATAATATT